>CALMKY010000595.1 GCA_937867195.1 uncultured Saprospiraceae bacterium
CGCCCTGCGACATCGCACAGCTCAAGCTCAAGTACTTCAACTGGGATCATCCTGAACCGTCGGCGTATGCCTGGCAGGATTGGTGGAGCCGCTTCTCGGCTGAGGGCGTCGTCGGCGACGCATCCGCCGCGACTGAGGCTTTCGGCAGGCGCATGTTCGACGTCACCGCCGAGCGATTCGTCGAGCTCGTCCGCGAGTTCCGCACCATCCCGGTGCGCCCGCGACGCGATCACCATTGAGCCGCGGCTTCAGGGGGTGGACAGGTCGTACAGGGCGTACTTGTCGAATCGCGCAACCGGCTGGCGACCGCGGATCCAGTATTCGTATATGCCGGTCCAGCCGCCGAACGGGCCGACCAGGACATAGCGTTCGCTGGGCGTGTTGGGCAGGTACTCGCCCGCGGGCGGTGGCGCAGAGTTGGACCGCAGGTAACTCGTGATCCGATTCAGGTCTTCTTGTTGCGGGAACTCCAGGCGGGGAGCGCCTTCCAGGGCGAGCGGCCACTCCCAGGTCATCACCACGGCGTCGTCGGGCAGCTGATCGGTCAGGTAGCGACGCATGGCCTGAAAACCATCATCGCGTGCCGTGAGCACGCCGTTGACGAAGTGCGGCAACGACGCTCCGGCAAGCGTGGCGACCACCACCATCACCACACCGCGCCGGAAGAGGATGGCCCAGCGCCCGTCTCGGGCCGTTGCCTGCCAGAGATCCGACAGGGGCCCGGCCAGATAAAGCGCCGTGAGGGTCAAGGGATAGAAGGCGTAGCGGCCCCAGGCGATCGAGAAGAACATGAACCAGACGAGCGCGGTCACGGGCAGCACGAGCGCCGCGATGGCCGCGAACCGATGGTCGCCACCGTGGCGCAGCAACAGGTCACCGGCGCGTACCAAGGCATCGAGGGCGCGGTCCGAATCGGTGGGGAACACCCGCAGCGCGGCTGCGGACACGTCGACGGGCTCGCTCATCCCGCGAGTGTTACAGGTGCGGTGCGAACGCCTCCAACAGCGACGCCTTCGGGCGGGCGCCCACGAGCCGCAACACCGACTCGCCGTCGAGGCTCACCGTTTCTGGCAGTCGGTGCTCGCCCTCGAGGCGCCCGCGAGCGTGAAGAAGCTGGTGCTCGCGGCAAGCGACCGAGCGAAGGAGGAGCAAGCAGCACTGCACAGGAAGATCTCAGCAGGGGATCGCCAGGCCAGCATCGATGCAAACCCCTGGTTGCGCCTTTTCAAGGAAGTGCACGAGCTCCCACTCCTGCGCGGGGCGAATACCGGCGAGCTGGCCAAGGCGCTCGCGGAGTTTCTATTCGATAGCGACGAGCACCTGATCCGCATTCACTTCCTGCTCCTGCCCTTGCCGGATCAGCCGAACCCGCCGGGGAACAAGTTGAATCAGTGCCTGGATCAAATCAAAATCTCTTTGCTCATCCACCGTCAATCGGATATGCTCAAATTGAGTATTGGGTTCTGCATAGTTATTTGATTTAAATAGAGTACCTCCTTTAAAACTGGAATTTTTCCATATATAGGGTGTCACATGTTCTCGTTCGGATTGAAGACTTGCTTCGTTCCATGCTTGTTCCAGCGCTTTAAATGTAAACACTTCGACGTCCTCGCCATCGGGATAATGCGGATCCAGTGTATTGGAACAATAATCTAAATCATGATCGATGGTATACGTTATGATTTTGTCGATCAAGGTTGAATCGATCAATGGACAATCAGAAGTTATTCTCACCACATAGTCAGGTTTGTATTTTTTTGCAGCCTGATAAAATCGATCCAGAACATCCTGTTCCGAACCTCTGCTAAATTCCTGATGAAGTGCATTGCATATATTCACAATGGGGGTATCCGAATCCCGGATTGTCGTTGCTACGATGAAATGCGATATTTTTTTTGATGACCTTACTCTCTCAATATGCAATTGTAATAGAGATTTATTTTGGATCTCAAGCAATACTTTATTAGGCAATCGGGTAGATGCGGTACGGGCTTGCGTAATGGCTAATATGGTCAAATCTAATTCCAGTTTATCGGCAGTAATAATTCTGGAAATTCTACATGAATTTCATTGATCTTTTCTACTATAGCCGGAGATAATTTTATTTTTGAAAGTCTGAAATTTGTTTCCAGTTGGGATTCCGTATCGACACCAATCAGAACGGCATCTATTTCCTGCTGATATAAAGCGTAACCCAATGCCAGTTGTTCTATCGAAAAATGTTCTTCCACAGCTATTTTTTTGATCTGAGAAAGAGTAGGTAACAAAGGATTTAATTTTGCAGGTAGCCTGTCTTCCTTCATAAAAAACAAACCTTGTAAGAACACCGATCTGGCATGTATTTCCTTTTTATTTTTTTTGGCGTAACTCAAAATGGATCCCCGTTGATAATAATTATCCATCAGGTTGAAGGGTAACTGGATTACATCGATGGTGTCCAGATCGGCCACGGTTCTGGCTTGTTCGTTTGTATACACAGAGACCCCAATTTTACTCACTGTTTTATCCAATTTCAATGCATTGAGTTCATCCATCACCTTTAAATTAAAAATATCTTCAAAATGGTGGAGGAATAAAATATGGAGGTGATCCACGTTTAGTCTTACTAATTGGCTTTCAATTAATCTAGCAAGTGCAATGCCGGAATATTTTAATTTACTGATGATTTTAAATGGTTCATGAACCTTATGGTATTCGCCAATAATATCCATAGCATTCCCATACGCTTCTGCTGTATCCAGTACCTGAATGCCCAGGGATCTCGCTTTTCCCAGGATGTTCATACTTTTATCCAGCGTTGGTTTCCCGGAATAATTATTGATTCCGTAATCCAAGCCCAATTGAACGGTACCCAGAATCAGCTTATTCGTAAGCTCCATATAAATCTTTCTTGAGAGCAACGGTCACCATTTTATTATAAATGTCGTGCGAGCCATCTTTTTCTTTCGTGAGGGTGCTATAGACATTCTTATTGAATAAATGATACATGCCCGTAGAGGTGAATATGTTTTCATACGGCAATTTATAGCTAAAAGCGTCTCCTGATGCTATGTGTGAATAGGCATTGCGAACGGGTTTGGCAGTAAAGAAGTCAATCATAATCAAAAGGCCGTGATTGCACAAAACCCGATCCATTTCTTTTACAGCGCTTAGTAATAAAGATCTGTCTACCAGATATAGCATAAATCCTGCGATGACAATATTAAAACCATTGTCACGGAATTGACTTAAATCATCACAAGTGCCCTTTCTGAAATCTATAAATGGATATTTTGATTTTCCATATTCAATCGCTTTAGCGGATGGTTCCAACCCGGTCACGGTACACTGATCGAAGGAAGAATGTAAGCCGGCCAGTCGATAGCCATAACTTGAGCCCAATTCCAGTATATTGAAAGGGGATTGACCATATTCCTGTATGATTTTATAAACCGGATCAGTTAAAATATTAAAATGTAAAGTGGCATCCTTGTTTCTTTCAAACCATGCATCGGCTTCAAAATCTAAAATATACTTTTTCTGATTCGTCATATTGAATAACTGTTGATGCAGGATATGACATAATCAAGCTCGCGTTCAGTTAAGGAACTGTAGATGGGTAAGCTCAGACAATGTGCATAATAATTTTCAGCAGCTGGAAAATCTCCCTTTTGATTGCCAAGAGACTGATAATATGGCATCCAGTGAACCGGGACATAATGCACCTGTGTATAAATATTTTTGGAACGAAGAAAATTATAAAGTCCTGTCCGGTCCGGATGTTGAATGATGTACAAGTGAAATGCATGACCCAACGGCCATTTTGGTAATTGTATCGTTGGATTCTTTTTTAATTCTGCATCGTATTTTTTAGCAATTGCAATCCTTCGCTCAAGCCCATGATCCGCTTTAGCAAGTTGACTGATACCCAAAGCACACAATACATCCGGCATACGATAATTAAATCCAAGCTCCTGCATTTCCATATACCAACCGCCATGATTCTCGTGCATTTCATTAGGGTCCCGGGTGATGCCATGCGTACGCAATTTTAATAAATGCCGATACAGCGATTCATTATTCGTAGTGATCATACCTCCTTCCCCGCAGGCAATATGTTTAACCGGATGAAATGAAAAAACAGCCAGATCAGCAAAGTTGCCATTTCCACAATTTTGTTTTATTCCTTTCGAGTCAATAAAATAACCTCCGGGAGCATGACATGCATCTTCTAAAATCCATAAGCTATATTGATTTGCCAATGATCTGAATGCTTCCATATTCACCGGATAACCGGCAAAGTCCACTGGTATGATACCACTAAAGAATCCTTTTGGTTTGGATTCTATTAATGTTCTGACTTTTTCCAAATCGATTAAGAACGTGTCAGGATCAATATCTGCAAAATATACATTACCGCCACAGTACCGTACACAATTGGCGGAAGCAGAAAAAGTAATTGGAGTCGTGATGACATTGACACCTGGTTTTATTCCAAGTGCAATCGCTGACAGATGCAAAGCTCCTGTGCCATTGGCGATGGCCACAGCAAATTTACTCCCCACATATTGCGCAAACTTTTTTTCAAACTCAGCCACTTTAGGCCCCTGCGTTAGAAAATCACTTTGTAATGTAGCTACTACAGCATCTATATCCGATTGATCTATATGTTGCCTTCCGTATGGTATGATCGCGGTCACTTTTTTTTTAATTATAATTCAAATTCACTTAAATGTTTTCTTATCAACGATTTGATCTCATCAACTGTGAGAAATTTTTCATTCTTGCCGCTGTTATAACTAAACCCTTCTTCTACTTTTTTTGCTCCGGTCTTCGTCAGGTATGCATTCAGATCCCAGGATGTTACTTGAGGAAGAATGACATAATATTTACCCAGATCATACGTAGAGAATGAATCTGAAGCGGTAATCATCTCTTCATGTATTTTTTCACCGGGTCTGATTCCTATGATTTCAGTTTTGGCTTCCGGGGCGATGGCAGAGGCAACGTCTGTAATCCGGTAAGAAGGTATTTTGGGTACAAACAGTTCTCCTCCCCACATATGATCGATGGCATACATCACCATTTGTACACCCTCTTCAAGGCTGATATTGAATCGGGTCATATTTGGATCCGTAATGGGTAAAGTGCCTGAAGATTTTTTCTTAAAGAAGAATGGAATCACCGAGCCATTGGAACCCATAACATTTCCATACCGAACTACAGAAAATTTGATTTTTTGAGCACCCCGTATATTATTTGCAGCAATAAATAATTTATCCGAGGCAAGTTTCGTGGCACCATACAAGTTTATGGGAGCACAAGCTTTGTCTGTAGATAAAGCCACTACATTTTGTACCCCTGTTTCTAGACAGGCTCGTATTAGATTCTGGGCACCTCCAATATTTGTTTTTACACATTCGTCCGGATTGAGCTCAGCTATGGGCACATGTTTCATTGCTGCAGCGTGTACGACGGTGTCGATGCCATTCAACGCTCTGCGCAGACGTTCGTAGTCTCTAACATCCCCAATATAATATCGGATACCAGGGTATTGACTATCCGGAAATTCCTGCGCCATTTGAAACTGCTTTTGTTCGTCCCTGGAATAGATTACCAGTCGCTTGATATCAGGATTTTCTTTGAGCACTGTTTTGACAAAGTGCTTTCCAAAAGATCCGGTACCACCGGTGATCAATATACTATGATTCTGCATTCTTATTTTCTTTTTTAATTATAATACTGATGCCTAAAACAGGAACATCCAGAATAATTTTTGTTTTTAATATTCTTTTGGTGATCGCATCGTAACCTTTGAAGATGCCCGATTCTATTTTAAATCGTTGCCCAATCGTATTGACCATGACCCTGGGATCAAAATAATCTCTAATAAAAAGTTTGATAGCATTGATTTCTTCCAGGGATATCGTAGCTGGTTTTCCGACTTGATATACAAAGTTTACAACGCCTGGAATTTCTCTTATTTGAGAATATTGATCTGCGGATATTTTTACAAATAAATAAGAAGCGA
>CALMKY010000596.1 GCA_937867195.1 uncultured Saprospiraceae bacterium
TTTCGCAAATGATGTGCTCAATTTCAGTTGGTGTGTACTCCAACAGTCGATGCGGCCGCTCTCCAGTTAATAGCTCGTAAAGTACCGCGCCCAGGCTATAGATGTCCGTCGCCGTCGTAATTTGAAGCCCGCGCACCTGTTCGGGGCTGACGAAATCTAGGCCGTCAAACAACGCGAGCGCCTGCGCGGTCTTCGCGTCGTCCGCACGCACGGTGATGGCGATCCCCCACCCTCATCCAAAAAGTTTTATGATGCATTGATGAATCATGATTCGAATCTGAGCAAACTCGAATACTCCGTCCTGGCATTAGGTGATTCTTCTTACCCCTATTTTTGTAAAGCAGGTGAAGACATATTTCATAGACTATCCGCTTTAGGCGGCAAAGCCAGCATTCAATTGCAAAAATGTGATGTTGACTACCAAAACGATGCAAATTATTGGTTTCAAAACTATTTGAAAGCATTGAAGTCTGATGATTCGAATGTAAGTTCAACTTTAACCGTCAAAAAAACCTCCTCCGGTAAAAAATATTACCAGGGCATTATCAAAAATCATATCAATCTCAACGGTACAGGATCTAATAAACTTACGTACCATATAGAGATTAAAACCAAAGAACCGATCGAATACGAAGCTGGTGATGCCTTGGGTGTCATGCCCAGGAATAAAAAAGATACCTTGGACAAAATATTCAGTGCAGTGGGCATCGATGGCAACCTCCCCATTCCATATAAAGGGGTGAGCTATACATTGTATTCGTTGTTGACGAACAAACTCAATGTATCGTACCTGAAAGAATCTCAAGTAAAGAAATATGCTGAAATCATTGGTAAAGACATTCCAAATGTAAAAATCGATCTGATCGATTTAGTCAGAATTTATCCAATCAAGCCGTTTGACTTTGTATCGTTCATTGGATATTTAAATGAGATGACACCACGGCTATACTCGGTTTGTTCTTCTCCCAATGCAAGAGAAAATGAAGTGCATATCCTGGTCAGTAAGAATACATTTAAAGTAGATACCGAAAGCCGATATGGTTTATGCAGTGATATGCTGAGCGATTTCACTCTGGATACTCCGATCGAGTTTTACATTCATAAAAATCGTCAGTTCAGATTACCCGCGGAAGATACGGATATCATTATGATTGGTCCGGGCACGGGAATGGCACCTATGCGTGCCTTTATCGAAGAGCGCGATCAACAGAGTGCGTCCGGTAAAAACTGGCTGATCTTTGGGGAACAACATTTTACTACAGACTTCTTTTATCAAACCGAGATTCAGCAATATGTCAGCACTGGTGCTTTGCACCGGGTCGATCTTGCCTGGTCGAGAGACTCGGATCATAAATCATACGTGCAACATAAAATGCTCGAAAATGGTAAAGACTTTTATGATTGGATCAAACGCGGAGCTAATATTTATGTTAGCGGCAGTCGGACTCCCATGAGTGAAGATGTGGAAAAAACCATCATCGAAATCATCAGTACCTATGGAGGCAAAAGTGCTCCCGAAAGTGAAGAATACTGGAATGAATTAAAAGAAGCCGGTATTTATAAAGCCGATGTCTATTAATACTTAAATATAAATTCATAATTCATAATTCATAACATTAACTCTTTTCATGTCAAATTCTTTATCTCCTGTCGAACGCATCAAAACCAAAAGCGATGGCCTGCGAGGATCATTAGTACAAAGTCTCAATGATCATCTGACCGGTGCTATTCGCGAAGACGATCAATCTGTGATAAAGCATCATGGTATGTACCAGCAAGATGATCGTGATCTGCGCGAAGAACGATCATTGAAAAAACTGGAGTGGCTGTATTCATTTATGATCCGGTTGAGATTACCCGGTGGTTTTTTGACTCCCGAACAATGGATCAATATGCATCATATTGCAGGGGAACACAGCACCGGGGTGATAAAAATTACAACTCGTCAGACCATCCAATTGCATGGAATATTAAAATCGCATCTCAAGCCTACGCTCAAAGCATTTGCGGCTGATCGGCTCGACAGCATAGCCGCCTGCGGCGACGTCAATCGCAATGTCATCGTTGCAGCCCATCCAAAGCAAAGCAAAGCGCATGAAGAAGTGTTTCAATATGCTGATAAAATCAGCACGATGTGCTTGCCAAAAACCAATGCATACTACGAGATCTGGCTCGACCGGGAACCTTTATTAAATAAGCAAGAGGAAGTAGACCCGTTATATCAGGATCGGTATTTGCCCAGAAAGTTTAAGATTGCCATCGCCATACCGCCCAATAATGATGTGGATGTATTGACTAACGATATTGGACTTATAGCCATTATCGAAAACGATCAATTAAAAGGATTCAATATCGCAATTGGTGGTGGACTGGGTACTACCCATGGTAATAAAGATACCTATGCCAGACTCGGCACGGTCATCGGATTTACCGATAGTGAAGAAAGGACTCTAAAAGCAGTCTACGAAATCATTACCACTCAGCGTGATTTTGGAAATCGAAGTGATCGCAAAAATTCCCGGCTTAAATACACTGTAGATAAAATGGGTGTCTACAATTTTAAAAAAGAGGTTGAGAAAAGATGCGGCTTTGAATTCGGAGCTGAAAGACCTTATGCCTTTACCGAGAGACAGGATTATTTTGGATGGCAACAAAATCATGAAGGGAAATGGTATTATACTCTTTTCATTGAGAGTGGACGGATCGCAGATGAAAAAGTAGCGATCAAAACTGCACTCTATGAAATCGCCAAAACAGGAAAGGCTAATTTCAGATTTACTGCTAATCAAAAGCTAATCGTCGCAGATATTGATCCAAAGGATAAAAAAATCGTGGAAGATATTTTGATTCAGTTTGAATTAATAGAACATACTGAAAAAGCAATTCCGATGCGAAGGAATGCAATAGCCTGTGTGGCATTCAATACTTGTCCGTTGGCTTTGGCTGAAGCTCAACGTTATTTGCCTACCCTGATTACCAAAATAGAGCCCTTACTTGAAAAACATGGCTTGAAAGAAGAACCTATCTCGATCCGGATGACCGGTTGTCCCAATGGCTGTGGAAGACCCTATACTGCTGAGATAGGACTGATCGGCACTTCATATGGTAATTACAATCTCCACCTTGGAGGGGATCGCTTAGGATTAAGATTAAATACAAAGACATTTGAGAATGTGAATGAAGAAAGAATATTGGAAATATTGGATCATGTATTGGATGCATATAGTAAGACTCAGGTAAAATACCATTCATTTGGAGACTTTATCAATAGGAATCCGACGGTCTTAGCATTCTGATTTGAACGCAGTTGAAAAATACAAGTTGCCTTTTTCCTTAAAGAAAATTTGATATAGGTCGACTTTAATTTTGTAAAAGAATGAAAGATAATCTTTCTAATAATATAAATTCAAGAGCAGAAGAAAAACTGCAGTTCCTGAAGGATTCAGGAGCTTACCGGCATTATATCGATATCGACAAAGACAGGAATACTTTCCCGGAATTTCATTTTTCTAATACGGAAGGTATTGTATATACTGCGATCAATTTCTGTACGAATGATTATCTGGCCTTCCATACCGATCATGACGTCCACAGTCATTTTCTGGAAATATCAAAAAAAACAGGATTGGGTGCAGGGGGTACCCGTAATATATCCGGAAATACGATTTATCATAAGCAGTTGGAGGAGACGATTGCCCGATGGCATCAAAAAGAATCCGCACTTTTATTCAACAGCGCTTATCAGGCTAATTTTACGACCCTTCAAACATTAGGAACCCATTTCCCGGAATTGGTTTTCATTTCTGACCAGGAAAATCATGCATCCTTGATCGAAGGAATGAAAGCTGCCGGAAACAAAAAATATATTTTCAAACACAATGACCTTAAAGAGCTCAGATCTATTTTAAATTCCATTGCGGCATCTGTTCCAAAATTAATTGTGGTCGAAAGTATCTATTCCATGAGTGGCACGATCGCTCCATTACAGGAAATGGTGACGATGGCAAAAGAATTTGGAGCATTGATCTACCTGGATGAAGTGCATGGTGTAGGCCTGTATGGATCCAATGGTTCGGGTTTAGCCGATGAGCTTGGTGTGTCTGATCAAATAGAATTCATAAACGGCACGATGGCCAAAGCATTGGGTGCCATGGGCGGTTATATTGCGAGCACAGTCACCTGGATCGATTTTATCAGAAGTTTTGGCAAAGGATTCATTTTCACATCTTCCCTTCCTCCTGCCATCTGCAGTGCGGTCAAATATACTATCCATCATATAATAAACAATAGTAGCATTCGAAAAGAATTTTGGGAGAATATTGATTCATTAAGAAAGTCTTTGGATGAAAATGGAATTAAATATTCGGGACATTCATCTCATATCACCAATATTTTTATAGGGGATGCGGTAAAGTGTAAACAGATAGCCGATTATTTACTTTTTAATTTGGGCTTGTATCTTCAGCCTATTAATTATCCTACGGTTCCTGTAGGATGGGAATGTTTACGGATCACTATCACACCACGGCATCAAAGGGCCCATATAGACCGGTTGATCCACGGTTTGATCTTAGCCCAAGCGAGTACATGCACGTTAACAGGTCGGCGATCTATCTTGTCTAAAGTGCAAATGGAAGTCGTAAGGGAAAAAATCAATAATACCCTTCCATGGGTTAAAATTGAAATGAAGTATAAAGATAGTACCGGAGATCAATTACAAAACATCCCGTTGCATACTCAGGAAGGAACTGATTTTTTTACTAAAACTCTATCACAATCTCTTTCCGACGGAGAAGCAGACATCGCTGTACATTCATTAAAAGATATGAGCAGCGATCATTTTTTTGGTCAGAATCAATTCGCCGTCGTTGACCGAGATGAAGTCAGGGATATTGCTATATTTTCGAAAGACATCGAAGATAAAATTAAATCGGGCAAAAAATTAAGGATCGGCACTTGTTCATTCAGAAGAGAGGAAATGGCGATCCAATTTTTAAAAAATGCCCTTCCCGGGTATGGTAATAAAATTGAAATCACAGCATTGCCTATTAGAGGAAATATCGATACCCGAATAAATAAATTGATTTCGAATGAATATGATGGAATCGTTTTAGCAGTTGCCGGCATCAATAGAATGCTTAAATCAAAGGAATACAAAATCTATTTCTCAGAGTTGCTTTCCCAAACCAAGTGGATGATACTGCCCTTGCTAGCATGCATTCCTGCACCCTGCCAGGGAGCCATCGTCATCGAAAACAGAAAAAACAACCAGCTTGCTTCCTTGATATCCGATGTAATTATAGATCGAAAGCTGACAGAAGAATGCAGAAATGAAAAAATAATTGCTTCGAAATACGGGTCGGGCTGTATTCAGAAATTTGGGGTATCGACAATAATTCTAAAAAATCAGACTTCTATCCTGGCGAAAGGTATAACCGATACAGGCAGGGCTTTCGAAGATTGGTATCCCTTGGAATTATTCAAAGAGTCTATTTCCCCGGAAAAAATAATCAATTCTGAAGATTTAGGATTTCAAGCTCTTAGATTTCCATTATCGATATCTAATCCTATTCTAACAAAAGCTGTATTTATTAGCCATATCAATGCCCTCAACGAACACACGCAATTAACTAAACAGCAACGGATCTGGACAGCAGGGATCAATACATGGTATAAGCTGGCCGAAAAAGGCTATTGGGTGGAGGGATGTGCCGATTCACTTGGGCTTGAATCCATTTTACCGACTTTATCGATCCCGCTGATCGATCTTCTGCATGAGGATCTGACCATCCTTACAAATAATGAATCTGCAGAAAGATGGAAAGAGCAAGGATTGAATGTCATCGCTACGTATGACATCCGATACCAATCTGAATTGATAGACAAATACAAGCTGGTGAATGCCGATCTTATATTCTGGACATGTTTTGCCCATTTTGATAAGGTCAAAGAATTAATCAGACCCCAAACGAAACACGCATGCCTTGCAGGTAAAACGGCAGATTTAATCAAGTCGAATGGAATAGAACCACTTATCTTTCCCACTCAAAACGCATTTAATCAATGGAAGAAAAATTATATCCGGTCTCAAGCCGCCGCTTAAGATTAAATGCCCAGATCAGATCATTAGTTTCTCCTTTGAGATTAAATCATCAATCCTTTATACTTCCGTTATTCGTTGATGAAGGGCTTTCGGTTCCAAGATTTGTACAAAACATGGGGGGAGTTCAAGTCGAAACTAAAGAAACCATTTTCCTTGCTATCGAAAATGCATTGAAAGCCGGCATTACAAAGTTTTTATTATTCCCGGTCCCTGCACATAAAAAAATGGTTCCCGATGATTTTTCTTTTGCAGAAAACATAGTGAATTCAATTAAAAATAAATTTTCTAATGATATCTGGTTAGCAGCTGATGTTTGCCTTTGCAGCTATACCCGTCATGGACATTGTGGACTGTTAGATAGTACATCCACCTATGTAGACAATGATACATCCGTGGCGCTATTAACTCAATATGCATTGAAGCTTGCTCAGTCCGGTGTCGATTGTGTAGCGCCAAGCGATATGATGGACGGAAGAATAAAATCCATCCGAAATGTTTTGAATCATCATGGAATGGATCAGACGACGTTGATGTCGTATAGCACGAAGTTTAATTCTTCTCTATATGGACCTTTCAGAGATGCCTGCCATTCAGCGCCGGCGTCTGATACCCTAAAAGATAGAAAATCATATCAACTTTCTTCCATCCATGCCCTGCAGGCAATACAGACTTCGATGTCGGACGAACAAGATGGTGCTGACATATTGATGGTCAAACCTTCCAGCATGTATATGGACATTATTTATAGAATTAAACAAACCACCCGGCTTCCGTTGGCAGCGTATCATGTAAGCGGTGAGTATGCTATGATCGAATCTTTAGCAGCCCTGGGAGGCATCGATCGCCAAAAAGCACATCTCGAACTTTGGATAAGCCTTCATCGGGCAGGTGCCGATATTATTATTTCATATGCTGCCATACACGCTAAGGAATGGATTAGTACATTTGAATATTAAACAATGAAATATCTTCTCTATAGCGTGTTGCTGATCCCATCTGTTTTATTTAGTCAGAAAGTACAAGCTCCGGATGCATTGTGGTTAGGAGGTCAATTTAATATACGCTTTGCTGATAAATGGTCCTGGAACAATGATGGCGGATACAGGACGGTTTCCAGCACGTTTATCCCGTATCAGAATTTTTTCCGAACGGGGTTTCGTTATCATTTTACCAATAGTTTTTTTGCCACTTTGGGTGCTGCCGTCTTCAATACCAAAACAAATTTTCTAAAAGAAAATCGTGAATATGGTAGAGAAACCCGGTTTTATTTTGATATCAATGAGCAGACTCCAAGATCTAATAAATTTATATTCGATAACAGGGTCAGGATTGAAAAAAGATATTTTGATGCCACCAGCTCCAAAAAAGAGTACGATACCTTTAGATTTATTTATCGGATGCTGATTGGTTACCGATTTGCAAAGCATTGGGGGTTGTCGGTCGGTCCTGAATATTTCGAAACACTGAACAAAGGAGTATGGTCAAAAGATCAATTGAGAGTATATGCCATGCTGAATACTCAAATCGCCCAGGGGCTTCAATCATCGTTGTCTTATATGTATGTCAACAGGCCTGCGTATGATCAAAATGTTATTACCTGGGTGCTTACCAAAAACATCCGGTTAAAATCACATCATGCAGACCATGAGCACAAATGATTTATATCCCATTTTTACCAAACCGGACCAGATCCATACGTTATTAGTTGGAGGTGGTAATGTAGCCTTGGAAAAATTAAATTCCATTCTCTCCAATTCACCAAACGCTAAAATCAAAATTGTCAGTCCTGAAATAAAAAAAGAGATTCTGGAGTTAGCTTCTGAAAAACCTGACCTCCAGGTAATCAATAGAAAATTTATGGATTCCGACATTGAACATCAGACCTTGATTATTTGTGCGACGAATGACCATGAGTTACACAAACACATCTATAATTTGGCGGCAGGAGAAAATAAATTAATTAATGTTGCTGACACCCCTTCCTTATGTACTTTCTACTTATCCTCAATTGTCCAAAAAGGAAATCTCAAAATAGCAATTTCCACCAATGGCAAATCGCCCACCCTGGCTAAAAGATTAAAGGAAATATTGAACGATGCCTTGCCTGAAGAAATAGATCAGGTATTGCATAATCTTGAAATGATTAGAAATAAACTCAAAGGTGACTTCACAGAAAAAGTAAAAAGAATGAATGAAATTACCGAGTCGATGAAAAGTTCTAAGGATTAAGACTAATTTCTTAACTTTCCTTCAATATCAGCAGCCGAGTATTCCACAGACTTCAAGACTTTATTGTCTGAAATACGATACACCAAATACAATTCGCCTTTCTGGACAATTTTGGTTTCTACACCTTTCTCTATTTTAAAATAATGAGCAGTACGTTCTGCTTCTTCCAATGATTTGCAGGCTTTACTCATATTGGATCGCTGGATCTCGTCAAATACATCTGCAAATCTGTGAGCCAATCCAAATTCAAGGATAGCGCCTGATAGTACATATTGGATATCACCCAAGGCATCTGCTATCCCGACAATATCGTTCTGGGCTATGGATTCTTTCAATTCATCCAATTCCTCTTGCAATAAATTCACCCGCAATTGGCACCGGTCTTCTGCCGGTACGGTAGGAGATGCCAAGACAGGGGCATCAAATAAATCGTGAAAATCAGCTACATGATTGAGCGAGGTCGCTTCTCTGTATTTCATGATTGAATCATTTTATAAATATAAATAACTTATTACTGTAGGTAATAAATGTATCCAACGTTAAA
>CALMKY010000597.1 GCA_937867195.1 uncultured Saprospiraceae bacterium
ATTATGATCCATATATGTTGACCGCTACAAGAAATTATTATCTTTCTAAAATTTTTGCTGACCTTGGATACGAGGTGCATATCATTACCAGACTGGAAAGTACATTGCATTCGGGTATCGATACTCGTATCAAACTATATTCCATAGAAGCCTGGGATTACAGGAAAATAGCCAAATGGCTTGGTGCAAAAGACGGGATTACCAGCCAAATTATTAAAAACCCTACTTTATTAGACAAAGGATTTCATCTATTATTGGACTATCCCTGGAATAAATATATTGGAGAAGGTGGTGGCTTTTATTTTCACCGGGCGATTGCTTTAGCGAAAAGAATTATTGAGCTTAAAAATATTCATTTTTTATATTCATCGTATCGGCCGATTAATGATCACCTCATTTGTTCCGAAATCAAAGATTCATTTCCTCATGTAAAGTGGATTGGAGATTTTAGAGATGTACTCTGGTGGGAGAAATCTGACGTACATTATCAACAAAAATGGTTAACCGGTATGATCCGGAAAATGGATTTGAGGACAGCGGTTACCGTGGGCATTGCTCATTTTTGGGAAAAGATCTATCAATTACCATTTTATGGAATGTACAATGGGCTTCCTGATGAAGTCATCAATCATCCGGATCACAATCCTGAAAAATTTGTAATCAATTACAACGGTAGAATCTACACTCAATTTCAACGGGCAGATGTTTTTTTTAGCGTTATAAATGAATTGATTCATGAACTGCCCGAATTCAAAAGTCATGTATGCATTAAATATTATGGATTTCAAACGGAGTTCTGGAATAAATGGATGCAGGAATATGCCCTGGGATCTTATTCTGAATCAAAGTTTTATTCTCCCCATGTGGAAATTGTAAAGGAACAATCGGCAGCGGCCATCAATCTGTTGCTTACCTGGTGTAATGACGAGATCCAGGGTTTTATTCACGGTAAATACAATGAATATGTTTTAGCTAGAAAGCCGATCTTATGTATCATCGAAGGAAAGATGGATCATGAACTCGCGGACCTGTACCACGCCCTGGGTAATTCATGTATTGTATTAAATCACGAAGAATATAAAATGCAAACCAGAGAATTTATCCTGGATTGTTTTAGAAATTGGCAATTGAATCATGAAAAAATAATTCCTGCATCGGCTTTGACTTTTTATGATTGGTCCAAGAGAACAAAAATAATTACGGATTATTTAAAAATGAACAATTAGCTGTTTGAAAATCCTAATCGTAACGTATACATTTCCACCCTCTAAAAGTGTCAACAGCCAAAGACCATATTATTTTGCAAATACACTCCTGAACGCCGGTCATCAGGTACATATCCTGACGAGGCATTTTACAGGTCAAGAACGACAGGACGCCATGAATACGATAAATAAAACGCCTTTTAGTTTGACTATCGAATCAGGAATCCATATTTATAGGGTGCCATTTAAAAATGCATGGTTTTGGTACGATCGCTGGACATTTGGTAAAAGGACTGGAATATGGCATTTAATTTATTTTATTCAGTTGCTATCAGGTAGGTTATCTCAGGAATCATATAACAAATGGTTTCAAGTCTATTTGTCGGAATTAATTAAAAGCAACCGTTATGATCGTGTGATCGTGGAATCTGGTCCGACCAACCTGGTCAGGTTAGTAAGTAAAGTATGTACATGTCTGAAATTACCTTATTTGATTGATTTCAGAGATGCCTACTATCATGATATGTATAGAAAGGATCAGCGTTTCATTTCCATGAACAGGAAATTGAAAATATTTTTTGAAAAGCATTACATGGTCTCTTCGATTCGTCATGCTTTAAAATGCATTACATTAAATAATCAAATGGGAAAAATTCTGAGCATTCCTGAAGATAAGTTAATTATAATTCCCAATGGTTATGACGAAGGAAAATGGGAGCTTGTGGAACGATCATTTAAACAAGGTACCAATGCGCGATTTCAAATATTAATTGGTGGTAAGGTTTACAATTTGCCATTCCTGCAAACAATGCTAGAGACATTGAGGATTTTTTTAACATTCAATCCAAAGGATACCGGGATATTGTTTATTGCTCCGGGATCCAGTGAAGTAATCAACATGATTAGAAAAAATTTACCATACCCTGAAGTAAAAATTATTGAAGAAAGAATTGGCGCAGATTCTATTATTCAAGCTTATTTAAACAGTCATGTATTATTATACCA
>CALMKY010000598.1 GCA_937867195.1 uncultured Saprospiraceae bacterium
TCACGGGAGAACCATTCAATAGTAATGTAGCATATCGTTCATTAAAATCCCGGAGGCACTCACCGATCCGGGTGCCGCCAGACCAATGATCCGCTTGTTCTGTCAGTGTTTGTAATATGATCTCTAATTGATTTGATCTTAAAGCTCCGGATATCCTTCTTAGTTTTGTACTGAATGCGAATGCTTCCAGCTGCCGGAATTGCATCTTTAATGCGCAGATAAATCTTAATAAATAAAAGCTATATTTATCCATGGATCCGCTCACGTCCAGAAAAACAATCAGGCGCGGTTTTTTTTGTTTTCGTTCCCTGTGATATAGGTAGATGGGTTCACCGCCAAAGCCAAGACTATGTCGAATCGTTTTGCTATAATCCATAAAACCGTCTCGTAAAGAAGTCTTCAGTCTTCTTCTTAGTCTTACTGACATTTGCCTGAAAAGCTTATCAGCCAATTCCTCCAGTTGTTTTGCATCCATTTGTGCAACCTTCGAAAAATCAGTACGCCTCAATCGCTCAGCTTCATTGGCACCGGCAATCTGTTTCGATTCATGCTTCGAAGCTGAGGATTGTCCGAAGCCTAAAAATACAGTGGAAGAATTTACTTTGTTACCTGCAATCGCAATACCTCCCTTCCTGAATTTTTCCAATGTATCGGTTGGATTGGTATTCCAATACAGGTGAAATAAACCTTCAAACACGTTGATTTCATCTGGTGAAGTACAACATATGGTTTTCAATGCATATTTAAAATTCAATTCATCCTTAAATAAATTGTGATCTGCGGCTATCAATGCAACTTTGCTTTCTTCAATGCCTGTATTGAATGCATGCGATCTTAAAAATTGAATAAACGAAACAATGGATTCTGTCAACGAAGAGGATGAGAATGCCTGAATTTTCATCTTATGATTTTTAAACAGTTCTGACCAATGCCTGATCTTCAACACTCTTTATAATTGTACCCAGGGTGTGGTTTACCGCCTCGTTGTTTAAATGCCTGTAACCCAAAGCCATGAGAGCTTCAGCCCAATCAATCGTTTCAGAGATACCCGGAGTCTTACTCAGTTTCCTCGCTCTGAACGCCTGGACATGCTCCACAACTTGTCGCAATAAGGAATCTTCGATGCCCGGCAATCTTTTTCTGACGATATTCATTTCCTTTTCCAGATCGGGATAATCAATCCAATGATACAAACACCGACGTTTAAGTGCATCGCTTAATTCTCTTGTACGATTGGAAGTCAGGATCACGAAAGGTTTATGCAGGGCTTTGATCGTTCCCATTTCAGGAATGCTGATTTGAAATGCAGATAGTAATTCCAGCAAAAACGCTTCAAATTCTTCATCGGACCGATCCAGTTCATCAATGAGTAAAACCGGAGATTGAGTCTGACGGATTGCCTGCAACAAGGGTCTGGGCAATAAATAATCTTCCGAAAAAATGTGCTTTTCTTTTTCAGCAACCGAATGATTACTTTGTTCCTGCAGTTTAATACTCAATAATTGTCTTTGATAATTCCATTCATATACCGCATGATGAACATCAAGACCTTCATAACATTGTAATCGAATAAGTTTAGTGTCCATTACTTCGGCCAATGCCAAGGCGACTTCTGTCTTACCAACTCCCGGAGGGCCTTCGATCAACAAGGGTCTATTGAGATGAATGCATAGATACAAAGCAGTGACCAATTCCTGGTCTGCAACATAATTATGTTCATCCAGTTTACTCGAAATGGATTTGAGATCGGTCAGTCTATTCACCTATGATTTTCCTCCTCCAAAAATACTTTTTATTGCTCCGCTTACCAAGGATCCTGAATGAAGGGTACTGTCCACTTCTCCGCCGGCAAGCTTAGCTTTAAAATTAGCTATGAATTGATCAAAAACCTGATTGCTCACATCCCCTATCAGCCTGCTTCCGAATTGTGCTAACATACCGGTAATGCTGACATCCATCGAAACATTTACTTCGGTACCCTGATCCAATGTTTTCAATTCTCCTGACATCGTCATTTCAGCCCCTCCTTTACCTTTGGTATCGGTACCCGTTCCTTTTATTTTCAAGGTTTTTTTGTCAGGATCCACTTCCACGAAGGTAATGATACCATCGTATCCTGCTTTGACAGGCCCGAATTTCATCTGTACACTGCCTTTGTAATTTTGATCATCTAGTTTTTCATTCAATACGGCGCCCGGCACACAGGTAACCACCGATGCAGGATCCGTCAATAATTTCCATACATCTTCGATATGATTCGGTACTTCGAAGGTTTTTTGAATGGTCGTCGTCATATAAAGTTTAAAAAAGCAAGAGGACCTAAACAATTTTAAATCCTCTGCCAGGTTAACAATCGATTATTGAATCACTCCTTTATCTTTTAATGCTTTCCATACTTTGAAAGGAGTAATGGGTATGTCAAGATGTGTGATGCCGTACGGTGATAATGCATCTATGATTGCATTGGCTATTGCGGGAGGAGCTCCTACTGTAGGTGACTCTCCTACCCCTTTGGCTCCAATCGGATGATGGGGTGAAGGAGTCACGGTATGACCCGTTTCCCAATTTGGAGATTCTACCGCGGTAGGTACTAAATAATCCATGAAGGTACCATTCAATATATTACCGGCTTCATCGTAGATTAACTCTTCGTACATGGCGGGAGCGATGCCTTGGGTGAGACCACCATGTACCTGCCCTTGTACAATCATTGGATTGATGATATTACCACAGTCATCGATGGCAACAAAACGACGCACTTTGATAGCACCCGTTTCTTTATCAATATCGACTACACAGATATAGGCCCCGGAAGGGAATGTAAGATTGGGCGGGTCATAATAATGAGTCGCTTCAAAACCGGCTTCCATGCCCTGAGGATGATTGGTATAGGCTGCAAACACAATCTCCTGGATCGTTTTAGATTTTTCAGGAACACCTTTAACCCAAAACTTACCCGGTTCCCACTCCAGATCTTCTTCGCTGACTTCCAATAAATAGGCGGCTATCTTTCTTGCTTTGTCTACTAATTTTCTGGCAGCCACTGCAGCTGCTGCTCCTGCAGTGGGTGTGCTTCGGGATGCATAGGTACCTAATCCGTACGGTGCTGTATCTGTATCCCCCTCTTCGATTTGAATATTAGCAGCCGGTAATCCCAAAACTTCGGCAATGATTTGTGCATAGGTTGTTTCGTGACCCTGGCCTTGTGATTTGGTCCCAAATCGGGCGATGGCTTTACCGGTAGGATGCACTCTGATCTCTGCACTATCAAACATCTTGATACCGAGTATATCAAAATCTTTGGAAGGACCGGCGCCCACAATTTCTGTAAAGGTAGATATGCCTATGCCCATTAATTCACCTTTTTTTCTCTTTTCAGCCTGTTCCACCCGAAGCTTGTAATAATCCAAGGTATCCATGGCTTTTTGTAATCCTGCATGATAATCACCGCTGTCGTAGGTCCATCCTGTGGGCGATTTCCAGGGAAACTCATCTTTTTTGATAAAGTTTTGCATACGCAATTCGGCGGGATCCTTACCTACTTCCAATGCAAAACGGTCAGTGATTCGTTCGATAGCATGTACAGCTTCAGTTACACGGAATGAACATCGGTAAGCTACTCCGCCCGGAGGTTTGTTAGTGTAGGCTGCATCGGCTTCCATGAAAGAAGTATCATAATTATACGATCCGGTTGCAATGGAGAAAAGGCCCGTATGGAATTTACTTGGATTGGCAGATGCATCTGTATAACCATGATCTGCCAGTATTTTAAATCTAGTGCCTAATATTTTTCCATCTTTAGTACCCGCCATTTCGGCGGTGATATGATAATCGCGGGCAAATGAATCCGCCTGAAGGTTTTCGCTTCGGTCTTCAATCCATTTAACGGGTTTACCTACTAAAAATGAAACTGCAATCGCTATTACATAACCAGGATAGACCGGCACTTTACCTCCAAATCCTCCTCCAATATCCGGTGAAACTACTCTTATTTTTTCTTCCGTCAGGCCCACATGCCCTGCTACCAATGCGATGACAGTACGGATGGCGTGCGGGGCTTGCGTGGTCATGTACATGGTCAGGTGATTATTTACTTTATCGTAATCGGCCACACAGCCACACGTCTCTATAGAAGCTACGTGAATCCGTGGAATGTACATTTGCTGTTTGACGACGACTTCTGCTTTGTTAAACAGATCGTCCGTTTTCTTTTTATCACCTGCTTCCCAATGCCAGATATGGTTATCTTTTTTATCAGGTTTATCGGTTCTAAGAATCGGTGCCCCGGGTTCCAATGATTTGAATGGATCCATGACAGGCTTCATGGGTTCGTATTCTACTTTTACTGCTTCTCTTCCATCTCGTGCAGCATATCGGCTGGTGGCGATGACGGCAGCCACTTCCTGAGCCTGATACATTACGGTATCCGTGGGTAAAACCATCTGGGTATCGGACATCAGGGTGGGCATCCAATGCAGACCATATTTTTCAAGATCTTTACCTGTCACCACGGCTGCCACCCCGGGCACTTTCATGGCCTCAGAAATATCTATGCTTTTTATCTTGGCATAGGCATGCGGACTTCTTACAATATCCATGTAGAGCATGCCATCCAGTTTGATATCGTCGATGTATTTTCCTTTTCCCTGAATAAACCGAATATCTTCTTTTCGTTTCATCGAGTGACCCATGCCACTGATTTCTTTAGATGTCTTACATTGAATCATGATTAATATTGATTGAATAAGGTTTAAAAAATAGATTAAACAAATTGAGGTTCAGTCGAAGCCGGTTCCACACCTCTGTTTTTTGCGCTGGCATATTTGATTGCCTTTACAATATTATTATATCCGGTACAGCGGCATAGATTTCCTGAAATGCCCCACCGGATTTCATCTTCGGTGGGATCCGGATTATTCGCCAGCAATTCGGTTGCACGCATGATCATACCGGGAGTACAAAAACCGCAATGCAATCCGTGGTTTTCTTTAAATCCTTCCTGTAGATGGTTGATCGATCCATCCGCGTTATTTACACCTTCAATCGTAGTGATGGATTTGCCATCCGCCTGAACGGCCAATATCGTACATGATTTTACCGATTTACCGTCCATTAATATAGTACAGGCTCCACACGTCGTCGTATCACAACCAATATGGGTCCCTGTAAGATTTAAATTTTCTCTGATCAGGTGGACCAGTAACAGTCTGGGTTCTACATCGAGGGTATGTTTACTTCCATTTATAGTCAGTGAAATTTGCATATCTTTTTTAATTTAAGAAGGTTTGATTTTAAATGCGGCTCTTCGCTTTTTGGATCATTCGTTTGACCAGCACACCAACAATATGTTTTTTATATTCAGCACTTCCCCGTAAATCATCTGATGGACTGCAATCTTCGGAAGCATATCGAGCGGCGAGCGCAATGGTTTCGTCATTGATTGGTTTGCCCAATAATGCATTTTCTGATCTCACAGCTCTGAGTGGGGTGGCGTTCACATTTGTCAGGGCTATTCCTGCTGCCGTGCATATTCCATCCTCATTGAGTGTAATTTTCACAGCCACTCCTGCCGTAGCATAATCGCCGACTTTTCTTTCTTCTTTATGATAGGCAGATCCGGTACGAGCAGGTGGTAACGGGATTTGTATTTCCGTGAGTATTTCGTCTTCAGCAATCGCTGTTTGATAAAAGCCAAAGAAAAATTCATCGATGGGTACAGCTCTTTTCCCTCCTTCTCCGGTAATAATAATCGTAGCATTGAGTGCCAGCATGACAGCCGGATGGTCATTCGCAGCATCCCCGTGGGCCAGATTGCCACCTACCGTGCCACGGTTGCGGACTTGTGGATCTGCGATCTGCTTGGTGACATCACTGAAAATGGGATAATATTTCGCCAGGATATCTGAATGTTCAATTTCAGCTTCTCGTACCAATGCACCGATGTGAATCTCGCCATCCCGGATGTCAATATGATTGAGACCTTGAATATTATTGATATCAATCAAATGCTCAGGGGTCGCCAGTCTAAATTTCATCATAGGTAATAAACTATGGCCGCCTGAGATGATTTTAGCTGCATCGCCATATTTTTTTAATAAACCAATCGCTTCGGGGATCGTACCCGGCGCATGATAATCAAAAGCCTGTGGAATCATATTCTGCTTAAATTTTAAGGTTTAAAAAATTATTGAAATAATGAAAGGATGAAATATTTTTTTGAATTTCCTGGATTTTTTTCAAGCAATGCATCATGCTGCCGTTCATCCATATGGAAACAAAGAGGATACCAATTCCTGAATAATACAAAGTCAATCCAACTGAAAAAATAAGTGAAGTGATGATGCAGGAAGATCCGAACAGAGCTACATAAAATGCAAGCTTGGTACGCACGTCGCGTTTATTAAAATATATGCTGGCCAACACGATCAGGATTAATCCTGTAGCCAGAAGAATGCCGGGATAAGAAATTGAACAGAAGGTGGACGTGTGCGAAGCATTCACCCCACAGAGTGCTACCGTCGAAGAGTAAGCAACCAGGCAAAAAGGACATTTAGCAAGAAAAGCCAATAACAATCCAATGAATAAGCTGGACCTTTTGTTTTTTATATACATCTTCTTATTACAATTACATTGCTTGTAATCATTATAAGCATCCGCTTTCATCCACGAATAAGGTTTTTTAATCTTTTAAATATAGAAATAAAAATCAACTTGATAATAATTTTTATAGAATTCATCATTTCTTAGAAATCTTACACAAAGTTTCAGCGTACCTGCATTTAAACTCCAACTCCAGGTGTAGATGCTTCTACAATAATATTTTCCAGAATAAATTTTCAGCCCTCCTTCATGCAATCTTTTACAACAAACTATCTGTTCTGACCAATTTTATTCTTTCACGGTAAAACGCACTTAAATAATTTTGAATAAGAGTAGGATGGCATGGAAATTTAATCAAGGTCTTTCACTAAATTGTCTCTTCATGAAGCGAAGAAAATTTTTGCACACGTCTGGTTTCTTGTCTATAGGTACTTTGGCTACCAGGTTGATTCCTGTTGCCGGCTTAATAATTTGATAAGTATTATTTATGTTTATTTAATTGATCACAATCTTCTTTGTAGTAACTTCTTTACCGTCAATCACCCTGACATAATACATTCCTGCAGCAAGGTTTAGATAGAAATTTTTATTCAGCGATCCGGATACCTTGATATTTTCATCACTTATTACACGTCCGGTCATATCCACTAACTGCAGCTGGTAATTCGTCGATTTAATTCCATTAACTGAAATGCTGAATTGTC
>CALMKY010000599.1 GCA_937867195.1 uncultured Saprospiraceae bacterium
GGTAGTGTGAGTACGGATGATTTATTGGAGAGTATATTTAGCAGGTTTTGTATCGGAAAGTAAATAATGATATTAGAAATTTTGAAAAGTTCAAGACAGAAAAGCTAAAACCAAAATGAATATAACCCAAGTATCAAATTTTCAAGAACTCATATCGATGCCATTTTATGCCGAAGTAAATGCAATCTGTTGGTCCCGCACATTGAAAGGTGATTTCTATGAAATTGTCGATCAACTAAAAATAACCGGAAATATTAAAGAGATTGAAGAGGAAGAACTTAATGAACTTTCATTGAGCGATCAGGGAGCAATGGCCCGTGAAATACTTTTAAACGATTTGAAACTTTTAAATGACTATGGTGCAGCACCTATTCTCAATTTAATAAAGAACTATGATGTGGATGATGAGGATCCATTTTTCCCTACCGATGTTTATTCATATCATGTGGATCGCTCTCCTATACCTACCGATACTTTTTTATGCACGTATTATGGTGATGCCAGTGAAATCTTGCCCAATTCCCAGGCAATTCAAAAAGTGTTGGTCCCGGAAATACGCGCTGAGCTAAAAAAAGAATTTACCGGTACGGATGATGATTTTGAATCTTACTTAAGTGAAAAATTCTATGATCTGCACTACATGCCTCTGGCCAATGCTTGCCCCATCAGTTTAGGTCTTGGCAATTTATGGAGATTGGCGACCGATCATCCAGGAAGTTTAGTTTCTCCCTGTATTCACCGTGCACCCAAAGAAAAGTCCGGTCTGACCCGATTGCTATTGATCTGTTGAATTGAATTTTCCCGGTTCTGATGTTGCAGGAGGAGCACCTCTTGGATTTAGTTGACTAATAAAACTGTACTTTCCTGGCCTATCTTCAGAAGGATCAACCATTTTTAATTTCTATTCAATATTTACTACATTTACTCATGCTATCATTTAAACTTATCAATACAAATTACTTATTTAGTTTTCTGTTTTTGCTAGCCTTTACCATTACCGGTAAGGCTCAGGATGGTACCATCTATCCATTGGAGGCACCATCAGAACCCAATGCCATCTTGCTTGGCACCGGCGGGGTAGAAAATCAACCCGCAAAAGAGAGCTGGTTTAGACAATGGGGTGATCCGATGGCTCGCAATATTACGGTTGCGACGCTTACACCTTTTTTACCGGCTCCCGGGAAAGCAAATGGTGCAGCTGTCATCGTAGCTCCCGGTGGAGGATTCAGATGGCTGTCTATGGGCAACGAAGGATGGGAAGTAGCAGAAGCACTTGCCAAGCAGGGAGTAGCAGCCTTTGTACTCAAATACAGATTATATCCCACACCTGAATCGCTCAAAGATTTTTCTGACTGGATGAACAGGCCACGACCGGCACCTGCTGCTACTTCAGATTCATCCAAAACGGTGACACCGCCAAGACCACCACAAATGGATCTCACAAATCAATTGCAGGATGCGGAAGCAGCCTATGCAATGATCATCCATCGGGCAAAAGAATGGGGTGTCGATACCAATAGGATCGGTATGATTGGGTTTTCTGCCGGTGCAGGACTTACGATGCATGCGACGCTGCATTCAAAAAAAATGAAATTGGCTTTTATCGGTCCGATCTATGGTGGCATGGGTCCGGTAGACGTGCCGAAAAATGCACCGCCGATGTTTAATGTAATAGCCAGCGATGATTTTCTGTTCAGGGGTCAGTTTGGCATTATTGATTCATGGTTTAAAGCCGGAATTCCGGTAGAGTTTCACCTCTATCAAAATGGAGGTCATGGTTTTGGGCTGGGCAATCCAAACAGGACCAGTAATAAATGGTTCGATGCATTTACACATTGGTTGGATGTCAACGGCTTCTTCAAAGCTAAGACTGGAAAATCATGAGTAGTTGGATTGAAATCACCACTATTTTATTCACCGACCTCTCAAGAAATAATTTTTTTAGATCTTTTTGTAAATATAAAATATTCTCATAGCAGGATGTCAGTGGATTTATACCAATACTATTTATCCAAAATCAGAAACTGGATCCTCCGGTTACGATATTGATCGCGCTTATCCGTTTCAATCGCAACCAATGGCTGCTGCATACCATAGCCTTTATACTTCAACCTGATCTGATCGACTCCAAGTTTGATAAGGTAATCGTAGACTTCTTTGGCCCGGTTAAACGACAGATCGTATTGACTGGTCTGTTTGTCATAACCCTCTTTACCTATTTCTCCGCAGCATAAATGCCCCTGGATTTCCATTTTGAGATCAGGTGATTGATCGAAAGCGGCTTTTAATGATTGTAACGAAGGCAGATCGGATACGGGCATGACATGATAACCAAATTCGAATGTAAGGCCCCTGAGAATGATGGCATCGCCAATGGCAGAATTTGATAATGTATCGAACAGGACTTTGGAAAGTGCAGACGCTTTTGTCTTTGCTGATATTTCTTTTGGTGTAGACGAATGTGCTATACGAGTAGAATCGTCTGCGATGTATATTGTTCTGGTTATAAACAATACATTTTCTTTTGTAACAAAGCCGGTATCGATCTTCAGCGTATCGCCTTTACGAGGCTTCGTGATATGGATTAAATAAAGTGCATCAAATGGAGGAAACACATGGATCGCAGTATCCGTATGGGAATAGGATGTGATATGATTATTGGAGGTTTCACCTGAAATACCTCCGGCGATATAGATTACCCGTGTAGTATACAGATCATCGTTTATTTTCTTTTGAATCGTTTCGATGTGGATCGTATCTCCTTTCTGTGGCGAAGAATAGGTCGAAACGTATCTTGGATCATAAGGTGGCGATAAAATAACAACCGAATCCCGTATCACATACGATTTTATTTTCTCGGTGGTTTTATCTGATGATCCGGGCACTTCCATGATCCATACGACTCTATTCAAGGAATCGGTAAAAGGAGAATCGGGTTCGAGTAAACTGCGTTTTCCAAGACCGGCGACTAAATTGATTTTTTCGGGCGGATAACCATTTGCAATTAGGAAATCGCTGACGGCTTTAGCACGGTTATAAGAGAGGCTATCGTTGAGAGCATTGTCGCCATGGATATCGCATCGACCGAGGATATCGATTTTATAAGTTTTTATTTTATCTAAAGCATTGCGTAGGGAAATTGTAAGATTTGAAGAAAGTTCATATTGCCCTTCTTTAAAATAAAAAGTAAAAGGTATTATTTGTTGAGCATAAGATTTTGTCGGGATCAACATGAAGAATGTAATAAAATAAAAGTTTCTTATTAAAATATTGAAATGCACAGCTTATAATTTTGATTTTTATTGAAATTATTTTATAGTATTAATTATTCAATTTCACGATTATGTTCATGAGCTAAGGTTTGTTTAATTTGATTCACATTTACATTCACTGTTGGCTTACCTCTGGCATTTCTCGCTAAATTCAAATCATGGTTCATTAAATTATGATTGTCATATTGATGTCCGTTATCATTCAGACCTTCAGGAAGCATACTGTGAAATGTTTCATGAGCTCCTAAAGCAGGTAGATCATTATTATTAATATTTGGTTTGAGTGCAATATGATATCCACCATTTGCTGATTTTTTGGTAAATCCGACATGATCAGCATTATTTCCCAAATCATTGGCATTAGTAGTAATTTCATATAAATGTAAATCTTGTGGGTTATTTGCCTTGAGAGCATTCCCTTGCGCAGTAGAAACCACTTTTATTTTAGCAGATGCTTTCCAACGCACCCTCCCATCTGCATTTGTATTACCGGTACCTGAAATATATTCACGAATACCTTTTTGAATATTACGTTTTATTTTCCATAATTCGAATCGGCTATGATTAACCCCGGCTGAACTAAATATTACGCCAGTAACCTGATATTTTATCGTGGTGCTTCTAACCATTCCGTTTCTATATCTTAAAGTCTTGCTCCAAGTAATTTCATTACCATCAGGATCTATCATGTTAGTAGGGTTGTCCTCAACAAAACTATAAGGTGATTTACCCGCGTAATTTTCGGCATCGGGATCCACACTCATCCATTGACTGGTCACAGGATTATAATACCGAGCACCATAATAATAAAGTCCTGTCTCATCATCGCGTTCCTTGGCACCGTAGAGATATGGATTAGCTGTATTGCTTTTCTTTTCTTCAAAAAAGGTCTCACCAAAAGCAGAGTATTCAAGATGTTGTACGGCCTCTCCTGTGATATTGGTTAGATAGGAAGTACTGCCTAAATGATCATTATGGAAATAATATTGATTGGATTCATAAAAATGTCCTGTGCTTTGAAATCCATAACCCGCTTTGACTGATTCATTGCTCGGTATAGGCGATACATAGATTGGGGGACCATTCACCGGTTTGGTCGTATTTCCTGGCCATCCCGGAGGTGGAATATCGGGGGAGGTAGTGTCTATCAATATGGGCGGAGTGATTCCGGAATTTTGAGGTTCTGCATAATATAATTTATAGGTTGGGGGTCCGGGACTGACTCCAAGACTTGCATAATAATTTACTCGATCCTGCTTAAGTTGATTGGCCCGGGCTATATAATTGATGCCACCTGCAGTAAGTGCCGAGACGGGAAATGAAATATTGGTAAAACTGCCTTCACCGATTTTAGATGCGATGCGCTCACTTTCCATATAAATATGTTTAGTAAAACTTGTTTTGCGACAGACCAGGTAAGGACTTACATAGACCGTATAATTGTCTTTATGATTAACTGTACCGGCAGTAGCGCCATTGATCCAGGCTCCTTGTATACCACCGCTGCTTTTAATCACCCGATCATCATTGGCATCGTACGTGTACTCACTCAGGATGCCATTATGCGTCGTAGCGATCATCCTGTTTTCTTCATCCCAGTAATACGATGTATTTCCATATTCAGTAAGATTCCCATTGAGATCATAAGCGCTTTTATTTTTACCAACCTGGATTATCTGATGTGGATTCGTAGGACTATATTGATAGGATTGATTATAACTGCTGGCTGTATCTTTTTTGACCAGTTTTTTATTGGTGATATTGAATAAATTATCATAAGCCATATCCAAACGATATTGAGTAGTGTCTTTGAAACCTGTATAAGCCCCTTGCGCTGAAATCAATCGATACAAATTATCATACTTATATTCTTGACCTGATTTACCACCCAGCTTTCCTTGTACCGGATTGATATTGTTCAGGACACCGGTGATATTACTCACCCGATCGTAAGTATACGCGTTGTTCATCATTTGATTTCCTTTGGAAGTGATGGCTTGCAATAATTGTAGTCGTCGACGCTGATCATCGTAGACATAATTCATTTCGGTACCATTACCATATTTTATATAGACTTTTTCATCGAATTCATTGTAGCCTATTTTAGTTAAATATGAATATGAATTGCCGGTTTTAATACCATCTATTCTTTTTAATTCACCGGCACGATTGTAATGATAACTCACTTCTTCACCATCCGGGTAAGTCATTTTTTTGATTCGGTTCCAGGTGTCGTATTCTTGTTCGCTTACGTAGGTGGTATAAAAAACGGAGGATGCCAATACCGTCCTGATTTCTTTCGTGATTTCACCGAGTTTACCATAATACAATTCCCTGCCTCCACTTCCATCTTTGATCAAGGTGATACGACCGGTACGATCTCCGGATCCGGGAGCCCCATAACTATAACTTATTTTATTTTGATATTGAATAGGATAATCAATATCAGTGACCCGGTCAAAATCGT
>CALMKY010000600.1 GCA_937867195.1 uncultured Saprospiraceae bacterium
CGAACATCCTTATGTCAATGAATTGGTGGCAGGAACGGAATACGAAAAGGCAGTCAAAGAGTATGTTCACCGGGTTTCACACCTATCGGACATCGAACGCACCTCTGCGGTTGGTGAAAAAACCGGTGTATTTATTGGTACGATCGAATCTCCAATAACCATTCCATTCGTTGATCACATCGTGATGTTCTGTGTACAACCAACCGGATATTTCCGGAGTCTTTCTAAATGTATTCAACATGCGGTGGTAATCATAGCTCCAATCACAATCCCCTGTGCTGCCATCATAGCCCCATACATTACCACATTCCGCATTGATCGTTGGGGTTCCGGTTTTCGCCTGCCATCCCTTTTCAAATAAATATCCAGGATTGGATTTTAGCCAAATGGTAATTTCATTTAATTTTTTCTCCCATTCGTAGCCTGGTAAATATTCATGCCAACTGATTACATCAGTCATGGTGTGACCGCGTCCACAGCAGACAGAATTTTCATCCACTATTCGCGTTGGATCCAATGACTTCGTCAACAAATACATCGATGCTACCCAATTCTGGGTTTCGGGAGTATAGTCCCCCTCGCGACGGCCGTTCTTCATAGTATGTGTTATCAAGCCCCAGGTCTCATTAAAGACGACCCAGGTAAATATCGAAGGATGGTTATAATCGCGGCGAATCATATCCTTGAGTGTATTTTCTGATTCGTTTTGGGCTTGCAAATCAGGCTCACCCCAGCTATTCGGCAAATCAGCCATGACCAATAATCCAAGTTTGTCTGCCCAATATAATTTACGGGGTATCTCCGGTTTTATATGGATCCTTAGACCGTTTAAGCCAATTGCCTTCGCTTTGGCCACTTCCATTTTCATAAAACTGTCAGTCGGAAAAGTATAAAAACCTTCAGGATGATACGATTGGTCCAGGGTTAACTGTTGATAAATAGGTTTATCATTGATGGCAACATATGGAATCGAAGTACCGGGAAGAGAGACGACCGAAATTTTTCTCATGCCAAAATAGGATTTCACGACATCATCACCACATCGCACGGATATATTGTACAAATAAGGATCCTCTAAACTCCATAAATGCGGATTGGGTACATCCAATTCGGCAATTACAATGTTTTCACCGGGAGTCGTGTTGACAGCTTTAGTCAATGAACCTTTTTCTGTATTGATTTTTATACTGACGGGTAGTTCCTGCCAGGCAGACTCCCCCAGTTGAACTTTTATTTTTACTTTTTGATGTTCTATATCCGGGGTACATTGAATGAGATCTATATAATTTTCACCTCTCGCTTCCAGGTAGACTGTCTGCCATATACCGCGGGCATTGCCATAACCTTGCTTACCATATAATGTAAAAGATCGGCGTTTATCATCTACCCGCACATCGATGCGTTGATTCTTACCGGCTTCAATATATTGGGTAATTTCAAAACTGAATGGCATGTACCCACCTTGATGTTTGCCGAGATATTTGCCATCGATCCATACCGAGGTTTCCCAATCCGAGGCACCGATCGTAATAAACACCCTTTTGCCGTTCCAATTGGCGGGTACCGCAATGGACCTGCGATACCAGGCAATGTCAGCCTGATCTTTTACTCCCGATAATTTAGACCCCCATGGGAATGGAACATTGATTTTATTTTTATAAACCGGATCGCCCTGGAACCATTTCTTCTGAATACCAATGTTTAAACTATCGTACTCAAAATCCCATGGCCCATTTAAATTCAACCATAGCTCTCTTTCAAAGTCTGGTCTCGGATGTTCCGGCAACGGAATTGTCTGTGATAAAATAATATTTGCTGCGAATGCAAGTACTAAACTGAAGTAAAGTTTCATTTTATAAATTTATGTAAACGATTGCGCTATGATAATAATTGAAAGCCAATAATATGAAATAATGTTGAATAATTCAATTTGGCAGAACGCCCGGTTTATCAACGTGTGGAATTTGCAAGAATGCACTTTTATCTGGTATCACAGTGGACTTTCCAACTCTTCTGATAAGATTGCAGATTGCATCAGGATTTTACTAATGATTTGACTCGGAGTTTGAGAAGTATTATTTTTGCATTACTGAAAGAATTTTACAAAGAACGTTTTTGGTAAAATCATGCTAAAAACGTTCTTTGTATTTTCAATACGATAGGTATGTTTATATCAAACTTAATACATAATTTAATTTCCATAGGGTCGCAAGACCCTTATACCTATTGATTCATATTCTATATTTCATCAAACTTCAATTTTAAAAAAGATGGATTTGACATTAATGACCGCTGCAGGTTTTGATAAAGCCAAAAAGGAACTGGACGAACTCAAAGGGAATGGTCGACGCGACGTTGCCAGGGCTATACAAGAAGCACGGGAAAAAGGGGATCTTTCAGAAAATGCAGAATATCATGCTGCCAAAGATGCCCAAGGCATGCTTGAGTTTAAAATAAACGAACTAGAAAAGAAACTTGCGAATGTGAAAATCATAGACGAATCGATGATCGATACCTCACAAGTGGGCATCCTCTCCAATGTAACTATAAAGAATAAAAAGACAAACAAAGAAATTGTATACAAACTCGTATCGGAAGCAGAGGCTGATCTGAAAGCGGGGAAAATCAGTGTCAGCAGTCCGATCGGTCAGGGGCTTGTGGGGAAAAAAGTAGGAGATATTGCAACCATCACGACCCCGGCAGGTAAATTAGAGTTTGAAATATTGAAAATATCAATTTAAATCAATCATCGCATGGCAAGCATATTTTCTAAAATCATAGCCGGTGAAATACCCTGTCACAAAATTGCCGAAGACGAAGACTTTCTTGCATTTCTTGACATCCATCCGTTGACCAAAGGTCATACACTGGTCATTCCAAAAAAAGAAATCGATTATTTTTTTGATATCGATGATCAGGATTTGGCAGATATCATGATTTTTTCTAAGCGGGTCGCTAAAGCCATTAAAACGGTGATGGATTGTAACCGAATCGGAGTCACCGTAATTGGTTTAGAAGTACCGCATGCTCATATTCATCTCATTCCGTTACATCGGGTGAGCGATATCAATTTTGAAAGAGAAAAATTAAAACTGACGAATGATGAACTTGCTGAAATTGCAGGCAAGATCCAGCAAGCCTTTTTACCGGAAGATCATTTTGATGGTAACATGTAGTGATAAAATTCCTTTCTAAATCTAATTTAATATCATGACCGTATCAGACTTTCTTAAAAGCTTACCATCTAAAGTAAAACCCGAATTATTAGAGGGCATCGAGACTATTTTTCATTTTGATATCGATGGCGATGGCGGTGGACAATATACGGTCTACGTAGCCAATGGCAGGATAACAGTGGACCAGGGACTTTGTGACGAACCAAAATGTGCAATCAAAACATCCACCGATACTTTGATGGGAATTGTAAATAAAGAAATCAATCCCATGATGGCGGTCATGACAGGTAAAATAAAAATCAGTAATCCGGGTGAGTTGATAAAATATGCAAAGATTTTTGGGCTGATGTAATTACTTCCATGACACCGTATCCCTGAAAGATTATAATTTTTTAAGCGATTTCTTAATAAATATTAACATTTGATTGTTTGTAATCAGTTCTTTAAAAGAAAGCCATAAATTATATTTGTTATCTAAAATTTAGTGGAATTCAAATTATAATCCAAAATATTGTGTATGAATAGGTTTGCTACCCTTTTTTTTCTATCCTCACTCGTTTTGTTGAGCTACTGTACGCATGATCCGATCATCAAGTCCGGGACTCCGGATCAGGAGTTAAAAGCGTTGATCAAGGAAGCCTCTCCTTCAAAATCTTTGGATTACTTTATCCTTCCTGAAAGCAATGATTACGAGCATTTGCCAAATCAGGACGTTAAAAACAAAATAAATTCACAACGGGTTGACTTGGGCAAGATGTTGTTTTATGAAACAGCACTGGGCACTGAAAATAAATATGCACCTTCTTTCCAGGCTTACTCATGCAGCAGTTGCCATGTAGCCAGCAAATCGTTTACGGCTGGTAGATTTCAGGGAATAGCAGACGGAGCATATGGTTTTGGT
>CALMKY010000601.1 GCA_937867195.1 uncultured Saprospiraceae bacterium
TGTGTGGGATAGGTACCGGCGATAATTCGATACGCGCCTGTTGCAGGTAGTGTGAACAAACCGCCAGTAGCCGGAATGCGCGCGTTCGTGCCACCGCCACCGTTATCATCCTGGATCAAACTGTTACCGCTAACGTCTACTAGAACCAAATAGGCATCGAAGTTAGCAGAGTTCATTTTGATCGCGATGTGGTCTCCAGCGGTCCCGTTAAAAGTATAAAGATCGGCAAAAGAACCATCGCCAAAAACCGTGATAGGTCGATCGCTCATTGCTTGTGAGAGCAATGCCGGGATTGCCCGTCCATCATGGGGACGCATACGCGGACCATACGTATTGAATATTCTGACGATCCGCGTTTCAAGACCATGATACGTATGGTACGCCATGGTAATCGCTTCCTGAAATCTTTTCGCTTCGTCGTACACGCCTCTTGGACCGATTGGATTTACATTTCCCCAATATTCTTCACGTTGCGGGTGCTCGAGGGGATCTCCATAGACCTCGGAGGTAGACGCAATCAAAATCCTTGCTTTCTTCTCTTTTGCTAATCCCAATAAATTATGAGTACCCAAAGACCCGACTTTCAAAGTCTGGATCGGCATCTTGAGGTAATCTATCGGGCTCGCAGGTGAAGCAAAATGCAATACATAATCCAGATGTCCGGGCACGTGGACAAATTTGCTGACATCGTGATGATAAAATTCAAAGGATTTTAGCTTAAATAAATGTTCTATGTTCTGAAGGGAACCAGTAATTAAATTATCCATAGCGATGACCTCATCACCTTCGCAGATAAAGCGATCGCACAGATGCGATCCTAAAAATCCGGCAGCTCCTGTAATCAATATTCGTTTTCCGGCCATACCTTCTGGTATTTCAAAAGAACGGCAAATATAGAGCGTAAGGCAGTGATAATCAATTTTTTTTGAACCGATTAAGAAATTATCAAAGACCATTCCGGTATCCTTAGGAAATATCCGCTGACTTCAATATTTGATCTATTATAATTTTATACAAATAACTTTAAACATAAGAGTGAAGAGATCTGGGATGGACGATCAGGGTGAACCAATATTTCACCCTTTCAGGGACATACTCGTCAGCTTTTTGATGTCTTTAAGAATTAAAAACTACCTGAATTAATAATTTTACCTTGTCAAGCTTTACATGGAATCTCGTAATTATGAATACCTAAATTTGCTGTCCAGCATGTCAAAATACCTTGTTTATAGTTTATTTCTATTTGTAAACATTCTTCCTGCATTCTCTCAAGATTCTATTTTACCCAGTTATCTTATTCGCTTTGGGTATGGTCTTCAATGGCCTATCGGTAATCTATCTAACCGATTTGGCCAACATGCCAATTTATTTATCTCTACTACTAAAAAAATCAATGCTTTTGAGTTTGGTCCTTCATTTCAATATTTTTTTGGTGCTGTTGTAAAGGAGGATGTTCTCAATATATTCAGGTCTAAAGAAGGAGATTTGATAGGCAGCGATCATCAGATAGCAGATGTCGAACTCAAAATGAGAGGTATGGAACTCGGAATGTATTGCGCCAGGGATTACACTTTGAATAAAAATAGTTCGCTGGTCTTTGGATTGAGCCCAATTTGGTTAGTGCACTGGATCCGATTCCAAAATATATCCAATAATTTTGAACCCATACGGGGAGACAAAGCCTATGCATACGATCGTCTCAGTTCAGGTTTTGGGGTCAAAGAGAGTATTGCATTCCGATATCACAGCGATAGCCGGCTGATCAATTTTGAGATTGCACTTCAATTTTTGCAGGCTGGTGTCAGTTTACAACGGAGTAGCCAGGCTGATCATCCGGGTATCAATAAATCAAAACATACCGACGCACTGGCCGGGATACAGGGTCGATGGATCATTCCCATTTATGTCAAAAAAGATCCTGAAAAAATCTACTACTGATCAACATGAGCATCTTGTATCAATTCTTAATATCCATAGCCAATTTCTTAATTCCGGTTGTTTCATTATTCGATAAAAATATATCTCATTGGTGGCAAACACGAAAAAGACAAAAAATCCCCGGTGATTTAAAAGATTGCATCTGGATCCATTGTGCTTCATTGGGAGAATTTGAACAAGGCCGACCGGTCATCGAGGCTATTAAAAAAGAATGGCCTGAACAAAAACTCGCTCTTACATTTTTTTCAATGTCAGGCTATGACGTCCGAAAAAATTATCCTCTGGTCAATTGGGTCGGCTGTTTACCTCTTGATACACCCGGAAACGCAAAAGATATAATCCAAGAACTGAATCCTAAACTTGCCATTTTTGTAAAATATGAATATTGGTATAATCATCTGGCTGCATTGTCAAACAAACAAACACCTTTCATTTTTATATCGAGTCATTGGTGGCCTCAAATGTATCTGCTAAAACCTTGGTACGGGTTTTTATTAAACAAAGTACTGCTTGCCAACGCTACGTTTGTGCAAGATCCCGGATCAAAAGAAATTTTGGATACATTACATGCTAAGAATGTCATGGTAAACGGAGATACCCGCATCGACCGGGTGATCCAGATTAAAAAAGAAAACCAAAAACTTCCCCCCTTTGAAAATATCAGCAGAAATTCAAAAATAATCATTGCAGGCAGCACCTGGCCCCAGGATGAAAAGCTGTTGTGGGAGTTTTATAAATTAAATCAACAACTGAAACTCATTTTAGTGCCGCACGATCCCAATAGGTCAGCGGTAAATGACATCCTCCGGCAATTTGGTGCTTATCACCCGATTAAATTTTCAGATTGGGATACTAACGATTTCAATGTACTGGTCATAGATAGAGTAGGAATTTTAAACACACTCTATGCTTACGGGGACCTGGCCTATATTGGTGGCGGATTTGGCAAAGGAATCCACAATACTCTCGAACCTGCGGTATATGGTCTTCCTGTTTTCTTTGGTCCCAACTATCAAAAATTCAAAGAAGCCCGGGATTTTATACAGATGGGGATCGGTCAGGCGATCCAGACCGCCGAAGAAATGAATGATGTATTGCATGCAACGATCTTGCCCAATCTGGATCATATCAAAGTCAAAGCAGAAGAATATTTTAAAGCCAATGCCGGTGCTACCAACAAAATCATTGATTACCTTCGTCCGTTCTTAAGCCAATGAATTTAACAGAGGAATTATCTGCATTTGCCAATAAAAAAATACTCGTCATTGGCGATATCATACTCGATATCTACTTACATGGCAAAGTAGATCGCATCTCACCCGAGGCACCCATACCCATTGTCAATCATTCTAATACAAAGCATGCCTTGGGTGGTGCAGCAAATGTTGCTGCCAATCTCAAAGGCTTGGGTGCGGATGTCTCTTTAATCTCAATCGTCGGTAATGATCACGAAGCCGAATACTTACTCACGATGTTGGAATTGGAGGAGATAGGTGCCAATCTCATCAAAACATCTAAAACGACTACTTCCAAAACCCGCGTCATAGCAAGCAACCATCAGATGCTTCGCATCGATCACGAAAACACAGAAGATATTGCTCAGGATGAAGAAGAAAATCTTAAAAATGATATCCAGGTATTGATCCGTCATTGGAAACCGGAAGCCATCGTGTTGGAAGACTACAATAAAGGAATGCTGACCAAAAATATAATTCAATTCGTTTTAGAGCAGGCTCAGTCAAATGAAATTCCAATCGTTGTCGATCCTAAGAAAAAGAATTTTTTTGATTATACAGGAAGTACTATCTTCAAACCTAATTTAAAAGAATGTGCTGCCCAGATACCCTTCCATATCACTCCCGAACCTGACAGTCTATCAAAAGCAGATGACTATCTAAGAGATCGACTTCGACATAAAATAACGATGATCACATTAGCAGAACACGGTATCTTTATCAGTGACGGGAAAAATAAAATGATTGTACCTACCTCAGTTCATCAAGTAGCCGATGTCAGCGGAGCCGGTGATACCGTCACGGCCATAGAACGCCTTGAACATTGCGCGCGCCGCCTCGAGCGGCAACGGCCCCACCTCGATCACCTCATCGATACGCCCCGGGCGCACGATGGCCGGGTCAA
>CALMKY010000602.1 GCA_937867195.1 uncultured Saprospiraceae bacterium
TCTAATAATAAGATATCCGGATTGCTCAATAATAATCGGCACAATGCGACTCTGCGCCGTTCGCCTCCTGATAAAACTTTTATTTGCTGATTTTCTTCAGGGCAGCGAAGGGCTTCCATGGCCGTATTGAGTTTATGATCGAGTTCCCAGGCATTTTGTTGATCGAGGATATCCATAAGCTCTGCCTGCCGCTCAATGAGTTTATTCATCTCATCATCGTCCAGGGGCTCTGCTAGTTTATTACAAACATCTTCGTATTCTTTTACTTTGGCTACGAGTTCACCCACGCCTTCTTCCACGATTTGACGTACCGTTTTTTCCGGGTCGAGTACGGGCTCCTGTTCCAGCAATCCTATTTTATAATCTTTATCAAAGACCACTTTACCCTGGTAGTTTTGATCTACCCCGGCTATAATTCTAAGCAAGGACGATTTACCGGATCCATTTAAACCGAGCACACCGATTTTGGCTCCATAAAAAAAACTGAGGTATATATTTTTAAGAACTTGCTTATTGGGAGGATAGATTTTATTAACTCCCTCCATGGAGAATATGATTTTTTCGCCTGCCATTGAATTTGTAAGATTTGAGGGTGCAAAGATCGGATTTATTAAGGCAATTTCACAATTTGAATTGGATATTTTCCATTCCTGAAATGAATGGTTTTGACAAGGTTTACCTCAAAAAGGATTTATGATAAATTTATATTTTTACTTATCATTACAGAAGTTATGAATATTCCATGGAGGACAATCCTCTGCATCCTGGTACTTCCGATCCTTGCTATCTGCGATATCCATTCTCAGGAAGATTCTATCTTGTATTTAGCAGATCAGGTCAGGAACCGTACGGATGTATTGTCCTATCAGCCTGCTTTGGAAAAACTTCGCAATACACCGATAGATTCACTGGACATCCGGAGGATGGAAGAGAAACTGAAAACACGGATTCCCAATCATGAAATGTATTTGGCCTTTAAATCCAATCTGGCCTATAAATTATCCAGGGGTACTGAATATACCAAAGCCATAGAATACAATAAAAAGCTGATTGAAGAATTAATCCAGTATAAAAGTCCATTCTACAGGTCCCTGTTGTATGATGTCATTGCCTTCAACCGGATTCCCAACCGAAACAGCAGCCATATATTGGATGGAATATCCTATTATCTTCAAATGGCCAATGTATACGAAGAAAAAAATGATTCCAATGTGGTCAGTCTCCTGTTATGTATTGGCCGGCATTTACCGGACCTTGGGATTGATCGACAAAGCCATCTATTTTGAAAAAAAATCTCTTTCTTTTTTAAATCCAAATGAAAAAATCCTGGATCATATTTTTTTAAATGCAAGGACAGAAAGAGTGGGTATGGTCGGTATCTTCAATCGGACGATCCTGACCGGAGGCTTTATGATTGAAAATCACGATGAAAAAAATGCATTTCCCTATTTACGTGAAGCGGAAAGAATATATAAGAGCATCCGGGATTCTGTTTACCTGGTCGATGTTCCATACATGTATTTACAGCTACTCAAATCGTCGATAGCGCTTTCGAAAGACAGTGTATTGTATTATTACAGATTGCTGGAAGAGACCAATGCCGGAAAATCGTATTCCAATGAAATCAAAGCGCATGGATTCCAGGCATTGAGTCAATATTATTATGAACTCAATAAAATGGACAGTGCACAAGCGTACTTACTCAACTCAAAAGCAGTCATAGATCAATACCGGATCATACCTAATAATTTTGCCGGGACCTTGACGCCCAACTATTTTCTCTCATTGATAAAAAGAAAATTAAATAAGTATTCTGAATCCATAGAACTGCTTACATCAGAAATTGATCTTTTATTGAAATACAATCTACGCAAATTAGCCTTGGCAGAACTCGGCTTACTTGCAGAAAGTTATAAATTGAATGGAGACTATAAAAATTCCATCGCGGCCTGGGAAAAATACAATCAACTTCAGCAAATCATCATGACCGATGAGGAGAATAGCCGGAGCGAAACATTTGAAACAGAACAAAAAATTAATTTGCTTGCTGCGCAACAAAAAAAGCAAGAGTTGGAAATCAACAGGCAGAAACAAATTAGGAATTGGATCATCACAGGAATGGCCGGCTTGATTTTATTTACCATGCTCATCGTACGAGAACGGAACAAAACTAAAAGAGAAAAAAAGCGAAGTGATGATTTATTGCTCAACATATTACCGGAAGAAGTCGCCGAAGAACTAAAGCAGAAAGGAAGCACCGATGCAAAGTTGTTTGATGAAGTCTCCGTGATGTTTACAGATATAAAAGACTTTACCAGGATCTCTGAAAGGATGTCTCCGGGTGATTTGGTAAATGAATTACATGTTTGCTTCAAAGCTTTTGATCAAATCATATCTAAGTATAATATTGAAAAAATAAAAACGATCGGTGATAGTTATATGTGTGTCAGTGGATTGCCGGTCGCCAATACATCACACGCAATAGATATTATACGAGCCGCTCTTGAAATCCAGGCCTTTATGAAAAACCATATTAAGGAGCAACAGGCTGCGTATAAAGAAATATTCGAAATGCGTATCGGTGTCCACTCCGGCCCGGTGGTGGCAGGCATCGTAGGTGTCAAAAAATTTGCCTATGACATCTGGGGTGACACGGTCAATATTGCGTCCAGAATGGAACAAAATTCTGTACCCGGAAAAATCAATATCACCGGATCAACCTACGATTTGATTAAAGATAAAATTAAATGTACTTACCGGGGAAAGATCGAGGCAAAAAACAAAGGTGAAATCGATATGTATTTTGTAGACTCGATTGGATCTGCTTAAATTCAAAATATGGCAAAAATGAAAACCTGCTATGAACTGCAGAACCCATTTCCTGACGTAAATGAATATGGTAAGTCTTAAAAATTCTTCTTTGCCCCTTTAAAATGTAACTCCGGAATTTCCATCATGGCAGCCGAAGCATACCATGGATGCATCTCCATGATCAGGGAACCATGTTGTATGGCAGGATCTGTTTCAGTGAGTGCTTTCGCTTCTTCAATGGTGCGTACGTCGAATAAGTAAATTCCTTTCAGATCTTTATCCTGGTCGATGGGCCCGGCCACTAATAACTTACCCTCTTTGGCGAGTCGGCTGATATTATTCATATGGGCTCGTTGCAGATTTTCTCTCTCAAGTGAATCGGTCGGTCGATGGGGGCCTGCTTTCAGTAATACTATAATATACAATTTCATTCCATACTCATCAGCCCCCCATTTTGAAGCTAACGTAGAGTCGAATGCAGGCGGGTATAATGAAATTTCGGGATGAATATTTTTATTGGGTTTACATTGTATTAGGATAAAAGCAATAAAAACAACCGCTACAAATTTCATCCGGTAAAAATAAAAATAAATGGACTAACGGTTCGTCGTAAATTGCATTACATTTAATCACGATGAAAAATATATTGATTGCTTTCTTGTCCTGTTTCCTTTTTATTACGATGTTAAATTCCCAATCCAACGATTACTATTTACTGGTCGGTACCTATACGACAAGTCCATCCGATGGCATAGAAGTTTTTGGTTATAATTCAGGTAATGGCCAATTTCACTTTATGCATCGCACGCCTTTACAAAATCCATCATACCTCGCTGTTTCCCCGGATCATAAATTTTTATATTCCGTAGCAGAAAATGGTCAACCCAACGGAGGATCGGTCTATTCTTTTAAACTCGATACTCACCAGGGTAGCCTTGAGAAGATCAACAGTCAACCTTCCATGGGGAACCATCCATGTTATGTATCGGTATTTAAAACGGGTAAATACGTCGCTGCCGGAAATTATTCTTCCGGAAATCTGGTCTATTATAGTGTCAATGCAGATGGATCGTTAAATGCACCGTTAAACATTGTTCACAAAGGAAGTGGCGGAATAAAAGGCAGACAGGATAGTCCGCATGTACATGCTGCCGTCTATACTCCGGATAATAAATATTTATTAGTACCTGATTTGGGTGCTGATCGTGTGGTGATTTACGCGCTTAAAACAGATGGTATGATCGATCAAAATAAAACTTCTGCTTT
>CALMKY010000603.1 GCA_937867195.1 uncultured Saprospiraceae bacterium
TCCATTGAATGCGGTAAATCTTTTTTTATGAACCTGGGAAGTAATTATATTCCCAAAAATCATCAGGAATTATTGCAGCTTATTCTTGAAAACAAGTTGCCTCCCAAACCCAAATTAGGAATTCTCATGTATTCATATTGGTGGTTACAGTATGGTCAAAAACCTAAGTACCTGAAATTTGTAACCGATACCCAGCTTACATTTAAGGGTAAGACATTACAATCATCCTGGTGGCTTGAAACCCTGAAAAAAATTAAAAACCGGAATAAAAATATTTGAAGAGTTATTAGAAAAGAGAAAATGAATAAAGTATTAAATCAACTGCCATTGGGTCTTCAACGATGGGTAAGAAAATCACTGAGATCCTATTACAGACCTTATAAAATTAAATCATGGCAGCGTCAAGGTAGACCGATACCTCCGGTCCACGATGTAAAGCAATGGTATATCGAAACCTTTCAGAAAAAAATCAATGCGGTTAATTTAGTTGAAACCGGTACATACCATGGTGCGATGATCGAAGCACAGATAGAATTGTTTAATGATATTTATTCAATAGAGTGGGATAAAGGTCTTTACGAGAAAGCACAAGTAAGATTTGCCCCTGATCCTCATGTACACTTGTTTAATGGGGATAGTGGAGAGGTCTTATCCAAGGTACTTCCTTCATTAAACGGTACTACGATATTTTGGTTGGATGGTCATTATTCAGGATCGGGTACCGCCGGTGATGAATCGTATTGCCCAATCATGAAAGAACTGGATGTATTGTTGCCGGCCAACCGACAGGATTTTTTCATTATCGTCGATGATGCAAGAGAATTTAATGGTACGAATGGATACCCGACGATTGAAGAAATCAAATCTTCTATTCTTCGGCACGGAAATAAATTTAATTGCAAGGTACAGCACGACCTCATTTTTATCTTTCCCAAGAGTAGTTCCATTGATGCTATCACTTTATGAACGGTATAGTTGGCTAAATAAACCTATTCAGCATATTAGGAATATTTTTTGGAAGGATACATTTAACACCCTGGAGAGAAAGAAGCTCATGGCGAAATATGTAGAGCCATCTTGCGTAATAGTAGACGCCGGAGCCCATCAAGGCGAAGACAGTATTCAGTTTAGTCAGGTCTTTCCTCATGCCAGAATCATTGGATTTGAACCTGTCCTGGCTATGTTTCAGAAGGCGAAGGAACACATTCACAAATATCCCATGATCGAAGTGCATCCTTTTGGATTGGGAAATGAAAATGCGAATGCTTCGATTTTTACAATCCAGGGTTTCGAAGGTTCCAGCAGTTTGTTTGATCCGATTACGGAAGGTCATCCATTATTTAATAATAAAAAAGTAGAAAAAGAAGCAATTACATTAATCAGACTGGAAGATTGGTGCTCACAAAACGGTATTGATCAGGTAGACATCCTATGTTTGGATCTGCAAGGATATGAATACAATGCCT
>CALMKY010000604.1 GCA_937867195.1 uncultured Saprospiraceae bacterium
ATAAACTACCGCCAGTCCCTGTAAGCCGAGTCCAGGTTCCACCACTTGATTCGCCGGCGATAATTGAGTTAAGATCTAAGGCAGATGCATTATCACATATCGTGGTGCTGACATCAGATCCAGCACTTACCGGAGAATTAGCATTCACCGTGGCTATACTGGTATCCGCAGGGCATCCATTTGATGAAGGTATAATATACATAAAAGTAGAGCTGGTTGCACCAGTTGGTATAAATGTACCAGCTGCAGCACTGAAAGTTCCACCTGTACCGGTCAAGCGAGACCAGGTGCCTCCTGATGTTTCACCTGTAATTACCGAACCGAGGGCAATAGTTCCCGTGCTATTGTTACATATTGTAGTCGATCCATTTACACCTGCTGTTGATGTACAGGATGTGGCGGTCAAACACACGACATCTACTTTTAACCAATCTGCACCGGTTTTTCCAATTATTCTTACTTTGGTTGTACCGGGAGGGGCTGTCGCATTTATGGTATAAGATCCCATAGAACCTCCTGGAACATTATCAAGATAGTAATCGATTTCGACAAGATTGGAATCGAGTCTGGTATTCCCGTTAAAAAATATTAATCCAAACTTAGCAACATCGGAAGCTACATGCGTCCCGGCTCTAAATTTTAATTGTATTAATGATCCGCCCGAAATACTGGCATTTGTTACATCCTGATAAAAAGTAGCGAGGTTAGTATTGCTTGTACCATCTTGTTGAGCAGCAAAAGTATCACATTGGGCAGCGTATTCATGACTTCTAAAGGTATTGTATGGCCCGGCGGCTATCCAATTGGTAGGTACTTCCACACCGGAAATAATGGTATAATTTTCGAAAGATGGATTCAATACCAGGTTATTTGGACAACTGCAATCGATATTGTTTAAAATTACAAAATTGATAGTCGTATCATGGCATATAGTTCCAGTAGCATTTGCACTTTGATACACCTGCATCCTTACACTGTACTTGCCCGTGGTTTGAGCCCAGGCAGAAGATGGTGTAGAAGTAGGTGAGTTATAAGGGTTTGTATTATCGGTATTCGTAGTAGATGCAAAATCAACATTTGAACTAAGTATGGTAAACTTGACACTACCAACTGTTCCAGTTGTAGTTGCTTCCAGGTTATAAAGTGACCCTAAATCATTTATGTAGTATGTAGCATTATTGGTAATATTGATATCGGTACCTCCATCTAGTTTATTAAATTTAAATCCGGTGATTCTTCCGGTACAACAATTGGTTGGAGCGGTTAGAGTGATTGATGTAGAATTCGGAGAAGTACATCCACCAGCATTGATGTAATAAAAAGTATACACTCCATAGGTTAATCCCACAAAAGTGTACGCAGTACCAGTTCCTTTAAAACTGCCCGTGGTACTGTTAGTAGAGTTTGTCCAATACAAATCCCATCCTCCCACAGGATTGGTTGGCAAACCAGAAATTGTAACCGAATCGGTCGTATTACAGGTTGCTTGCACCACTTTGGATACAGTCGGGGCTACCAATGCGTTGACCGTAATTGTTATAGCACTGCTGGTGACAGACTGACATTGAACACTGTTTAATGTGGAGGTAGCCACTCTTCTATAATAAGTCGTGGTTGTCAATAATCCTGGGTTGTAAGTGACACCAGTTGCTCCAGAGATATTCGTGAATCCTGTTGAAATAGAAGTTGTACTTGATTGCCATTGATAAGTAATCGTACCCGCTCCTGTTGCATTTGTAGTGCTGGTCAATCCGGCTGGGGTCTGACCGCATGTAATGGATTGATTTGATCCGATAGCTCCCGCATTAATCGTATTAATGGTAATTTTCAAAACATTACTATTCGCGGTACAACCTGCAGTAGAGGATGTTTTTCGGCGATACCAGGTAGTCACCGTAGCATTCGCTGCAGGTGCATATGTAACTAAATTATTTGTACCTGCTGCTGCGCTCCAGTTGGATGAGTCCGTGCTCGACTCCCATAAATAAGATAATGTACCATTGGATACCGTACCTGCGACCGAGCTCGTGAAAGCAGCAGGTGTGGCACCACTGCAGACAGTTTGATTTGCTGCGACCGTGCCTCCGGTTGCAGTACAAGAAGTACAAGTAAGTGTACCATTAAAGGATGCGATGTGGGTCTCCCCTGAAAGTTGCGTATATGATTTAGCAATTACTTGACCATCGATATTATTAGCTCCGGCAGGTTTGGTAAGATCAGCCAATGGTGCCAATACAGAACCAACTATTCTGGATAATGAAAGGGTAGTGGCATTGTAAAAATTCCAAAGTATAAATGGAGCCAGGGTAGTATGATTCTGATTGAAAGTGCCTTTGGTATAAGTGCCGGCGGCATTTACATTTATTATCAACAATTTTGTTGAAGAAGCACCTGAGATTGTCAAATCCGTCAAAGCGGTTAATTGGGCTCCGGTAATATTCATCACATACGTACCATTTGACGAAGGAAGAGTGATGGTTGGAGCCGTTCCCCCAGGAAAAGTAATATTGGCTGTCATACCAGACAAGCATGAAGAAGTGGACGATAACGTTGCAAATTGAGTAGTGAAGTTGATGATACCCGTGCCCACTAAGCCAGCTTGCGTCTTGGTATTTCCATTCAGATTGATTGTTTTCCCTCCACTGGATAATTGAGTTCCAGAAAGAGTACCACCATTGAGGTTTCCAAACTTAACTATTCGGGTACTGGATAAATTGTTCATGTTAAAACTAGATGTGCTACCTGTCCAATCGATTAGTCCACCAATAACCGCAGCATAATTTATTCCTCCGACTGAGCCATATGCCGCACCGGTACCACCCGCATTGGCTGCACCCGCATAGGAAGAAGCATTAAAAGAAAAATTACCTCCTGCGGCAAATCCTCCTTCGACATCAGCAGGTCCAATGTTTAAGTTATTTTGAACAAAAACATTAAATCCATAAGCCGGAGCTAAAGGATTGGTTTGCGCGATTATTTCTTTCGACAATAGAAAGAATAAGAAAATTAAGCCTAAATAAAAGGCTTTGTAGTTTGAGGAATTCTTAAGCATTTTGGTACGTTTTTCAAAAAGGATTCTTTTCATTGAATTTGATAAAAAAGGGATAGTTTAAAGCAAACATTGACAATTAAGTAAATAAATTATTTACAGAAAGAATACATAAAACTGGTCGTTTGGTCACTTTAGATAAAATCCACAATCCTCTCCCTAGAAGTATTAGAGGAAAATATCACATTGCACGACAAAAATACATAATCATTAGTTTCACAAAATTTAATTATATGTTAATTAAATGTTAATTAGTTATTGGGCGCACAATATTTCCTTAAACATGCATCATCTTAACACATACTTTAAAATTATATTCCGAAATAATAAAAATGACTGATTATAAAGCAATTGTAACTGAGTACGGTTCACCACTTTATGCCTATTCTAAAAATGTAATCATTAAAAACATAAGTTTATTAAAAAATTCCTTGGATTTTGGTAGATCTTCTTTTTTCTATGCGATGAAAGCAAACAGTAATATATCCATCCTTCATATCATCCGGCAACAAGGATTTGGCGTGGATTGCGTTTCTATCGGAGAAATGAAAACAGCACTGAAATGTGATTTTAGCCCGGATCGGATTCGGTTTACACCAAGTTTTGTAAACCATGAGGAGATTGAATTTGCGATAAATAAAAAAATTCAAATTTCACTTGACAACTTATCCTTACTCGGTTGGATTTCGAATCATCACCCTGATTTTAAAGTTGGAATTAGAATAAACCCATCCGTCATGGCCGGAGCTTATGTAAAAACGTCAGTCGGTCATGCTAAGGCAAAATTTGGAATAGGGGTCGAGCACCTGGATGAAATTTTAAAATTTGCCGATGATGGAAACGTAAAAATTAATGGATTGCACATTCATAGCGGTAGTGATATTTTAGAAGCCAGTCAATTTATGCAAGCCGTAGAAGTGCTCTTACAGGTGGCACCAAAATTTAAAAACTTAGAATACATAGATTTAGGAAGTGGCTTTAAAGTGCCTTATTATCCCGGAGATAAACAAACTGATTTGGTGGATCTGGGCCATGCAATTAAAAGCAGATTTACAGCATTTTGCTCTGTGTATGGTAAAGATTTAAATTTAATTTTTGAGCCCGGCAAAATAGTTATTAGTGAAGCCGGAAAGTTTTTAGTGACCGTCACGGGAGTTAAAACAAATGGTGGAGTCACATTTGCCGGAGTAGACAGCGGGTTTAATCATCTGATCCGACCTATGTTTTATGGCGCTTATCACCATATATCGAATATTTCTAATCCTGAAGGCCCTGTTAAAATGTACGACATCGTCGGTGATATCTGTGAGACCGATACTTTTGCATCAAGCAGAGAAATTAATGAAATCAGAGTTGGCGATATTTTGTGTTTTGATAATGCAGGTGCTTATTGCTATTCCATGGCATCACCATATAATTCCAGGCCCAGACCTGCTGAAATTTTGATCGATGAAAATGGAAATGATCGATTGATCAGAAGAAGGGAAACACTGGATGATATTTGGAATTTGCAAGTATAGTTCTTTCAATGTACGATATACGATGTACGAGGTTGGATGAGGTGCCAGCGCAATAAGTCATTCATTCTATAAATAGTATATCGTACATCGAAAATAATGTATTGATGGCATTCAATTTTTAACTCTGTCTTAACGAAAAACCTGTTACCTATTTGCTTTTCATGCGTCAAAGGATTACATTTGTCAATCATAATTTCTAAAAAATGAAAAAACTAATATTATCTCTAGCAGTTCTCTTTGTATGTGGACTTGCTATGGCTCAAACTGCTGCACCAGCAGCTGCTGCTAAGGCTGGACCAGTAATGCAATTGTCTAGCGATGTATGTGACTATGGAGAAATCCTTCAAAACTCTGACCCGGTACGCAAAGTAAAATTCACCAATACAGGTACTGAACCATTGATCGTTAAAAATGCTCAGGGAAGTTGCGGTTGTACGGTGCCCATATGGCCAAAAGAACCCATCATGCCAGGTGAGACTTCTGAAATTGAAATTCACTATGCTACAGATCGCATCGGCCCCATTATGAAAACAGTTACTTTATCTACAAATGAAGAAGGTGTAACTCATGTTATTCAGGTGAAAGGGAATGTAAAAGTAAAGCCTGCTGAAGAGAGTGTACCCGTCAAACAAACTAATGTTTTGAGCCCTAAAAAAGGAAGTTCAAACAATTAAGAAAATTTAATATTCTACCTATAGAAGCCTGATCAATTGATCAGGCTTTTTTATTTTCAGGGAAGTCCTGAGGGAAATACTGTTTTGAATTAAATTGAATAGTAGCTTAGCCCCGAATCGTGTTCTATACGTTAGTAGATTTACTAAATCTATTGAGAACTAGATTAATGAGTGCAACTTTTAGACAAGCGAGGTACCTATGTTTATAATAAGTACTTAAATTTGAAATAGTAATACTTGGACTTTTTATCTACATATAAAATTGCTAATGTTTATCAATCCTTTCATCAGATTGATCGTGACTCGTACCATACCATCATTCGTTTTTTTGGAGAACATGTCGAAGAAATCAAGTCATTGGATTTTGAAGAATATTTTGAAATACTTGTCTGCTATGTCAATGCCCTTTTTGAAGCCGGCGCCTATCAAAAGCATGCCGCGATGGCCGATGTGGTCATCGAAGCGTCGATCATGAATAATTTCACTGTATTGAATGGCATCAATATCTTTGAAAAAACATTATACCAGAAAGCTTCTTCGCTCTATTTACTCCATGATTATTTTCAAAGCGCTCATATTTTAAAAGAACTCATCAGGATAAATCCCGGTGAAAGCAATTATCGGGATTTATTGATCAAAAATTATTTACAGGTCAAACCAGGCTTTTTAAAGTCGAGTCAGGGGCTTTCCATCATTTGTTATTTCAGTTGTGTCAGCGTGATTGCATTCACCGCTTTTTATTTAGATCCATTTGAGCCTAAGTTTTCGCACCATGCAGATATCGCACGCAATTTTTTATTCATTGGGGGCACTTTACTCATGATCGGTGCAGATGGATTGCATCGTATCTATGTCTGGTTTAAAGTATTTCGATGGATCGAGGCCGCACGGGAAAAAATTAAACGAGGGTAAATTGATTATCCTGTTGACTTGTTAGAATTACCTCCATTGCTCTAAAATCTCAGGAATTCGGTCTTAAATATCAGGCAAGACTGAGGCCAATTACCATTACCTTTGCCCCTCATTTATTCAATTGTATGTTTGACTTTTTAAAAACCGGAATTAAAAAAATTTTTGGAGGCTCTAAACAAGATAAAGATATAGCCCGATATCAGCCTCTTGTTGATCAAACTCTGGAGATATATAAAGATCTCGAGCATATATCCAATGATGATTTGAGGAGTTATACTCAAAAATTCAAAGATCTGATAACTCAGGCTTTACAAGATATACATCAGCAAATCGAGGATGTGCGGGCAGAAGCAAATAAGACAGAGGACCCTGCTCAAAAAGAAAATTATTTTAAAGAAGTAGACAACCTTTCAAAAGAAAGAGACACCCGCCTCGAAGAGGTTTTGATGGAAATATTACCGGAAGCATTTGCAGTAGTAAAGGAAACGTGTCGACGTTTTGCCCAAAACGAAACCTTGGTTGTAACAGCCACCGATTACGATCGTGATCTATCGACCAAGAAATCTTTTGTAACCATCGATGGGAATAAAGCAATCTGGGCAAATGAGTGGACCGCTGCCGGAGGTGCGATCAAATGGAATATGATACCGTATGATGTCCAACTTATCGGTGGTGCAGCTTTACACGAAGGTAAAATCGCCGAAATGGCCACCGGTGAAGGTAAAACGCTGGTTTCTGTCATGCCAGCTTACCTGAACGGTCTGAGTGGAATGGGTGTACACCTGGTGACCGTCAATGATTATCTGGCTAAACGAGACAGTGAATGGGTGGGACCAATCCATCAATTTCTTATGTTGACAGTAGATTGCATCGATAAATACCAACCAAACAGCCAAGAACGAAAGAAAGCATATAAATGCGATATTGTCTATGGTACCAACAGCGAATTTGGTTTTGACTACTTACGCGATAATATGGTGGTCTCTTTGGATGAAGTCGTGCAAGGCAAACATCATTATGCGATGGTCGATGAAGTCGATTCAGTTTTGATCGACGATGCACGGACCCCATTAATTATTTCAGGTCCAGCATCTGCTAATCAGGAAGAACAGGAATACAATGATCTTAAACCGAAAGTAGAGAGAGTTATTGATGCTCAAAAACGCATGGCTACCCAATATCTTACAGATGCCAAAAGATTAATTGCCAACGGAAGCACCGGCTATGAAGAAGGAGATGGCGGGATGTCGTTATTGAGATCCTATCGTGCATTGCCTAAAAATCGTGCATTGATCAAATATCTTAGCGAAGAAGGTGTTAAAGTAGTATTGCAGAAGGCTGAGAATTTTTATATGCAGGAGCAATCTAAGAACATGCATAAAGTCGATGCTCCATTATATTTTACAATCGATGAAAAAAACAGGAATGTTGAATTAACTGATAAAGGCGGAGAGTTTTTATCAAGCGGTAATGAAGATCCTACGTTTTTCATACTTCCGGACATCTCCACAGGTCTGACCGGAATCGATAACAATCCTTCCTATAATGACATTCAAAAAAAGGAAGCAAAAGAATCATTGATCCAGGATTATGCGATCAAGTCAAGAAGATTGCATTCGGTAAATCAATTACTCAAAGCCTATACCTTATTTGAACGCGATGAAGAATATGTCGTCATTGATGGCCAGGTAAAAATCGTAGATGAACAAACAGGCCGTATGATGGAAGGGCGAAGGTATTCTGATGGATTGCACCAGGCACTTGAAGCAAAGGAAAATGTCAAAGTCGGCGACATCACCCAAACCTACGCCACGGTCACTTTGCAAAACTACTTCCGGATGTACCACAAATTGGCAGGTATGACGGGTACTGCAGAAACTGAAGCTAAAGAACTTTGGGACATTTACAAGCTGGATGTGGTGGTAATACCAACCAACAAAGCATGTGTACGGGATGACAAGGAAGATCTCGTCTTTAAGACCGCCCGGGAAAAATTCAATGCAGTGATCGATGAGATCGTCAACCTATCCAATGCCGGAAGACCTGTCCTGGTGGGAACTACATCGGTGGATATTTCTGAGAAACTATCTCGAATGTTACAATTACGAGGTATTAAACACAATGTACTCAACGCCAAACAACATCAGCGGGAAGCTGAGATCGTAGCCGAAGCAGGTAAGAAAGGGAATGTGACGATTGCAACCAATATGGCCGGTCGGGGAACTGATATAAAGATCAACGATGAAATAAAATCTCTTGGTGGACTTGCCATCATCGGAACTGAAAGACATGAGTCCCGAAGGGTCGACCGGCAGTTAAGAGGCCGTGCCGGTCGCCAGGGCGATCCGGGTACCTCACAATTTTATGTATCTCTGGAAGATAATCTTATGAGATTGTTTGCAACGGAAAGAATGGCAGTCTGGATGGATCGACTTGGGCATAAAGATGGTGAAGTGATTCAACACAGTATGGTAACAAAATCTATTGAACGGGCGCAGAAAAAAGTGGAAGAGAACAATTTCGGCATTCGCAAGAGATTGCTCGAATACGATGATGTCATGAATATTCAAAGAGAAGCTATCTATACCAAACGCGCCAATGCTCTTTCCGGGGAAAGATTGGCGGTAGATCTGAACAAACTTTTCCACTCGGTTACGGAAGAACTGGTGGTAAAGCATAAAGAAAATAATGATTACGACGGATTTAGGGAAGAGTCTATGCGAACATTAGGAATCGATCCTGATCTGAGCCAGGATCGATTCATCAGTGCTAATGAACAAGTTTTAATCGAGGATTTTGGTCAGACGCTGAACGAAAAATATCATCGCAAAAAAGAACAGATCACTGAGACTTTATTGCCGATTATTAAAAATGTTCATGAGCAGGAAGGAAATCGCTACAGAAGAATCTCCGTACCATTTACAGATGGACGAAGCAGGATGTTACCGATTGCTGCAGAGATAGAGCCCGCGATCAAAACTCAGGGTAAAAGCATCATGCTGGATATAGAGAAAGCTGTCAATCTTTCCTTGATTGATGATAGTTGGAAAGAACATCTCCGCAACATGGACGAATTAAAAGATTCGGTCCAGGGTGCGAGCTTTGAGCAAAAGGATCCACTGGTGATTTATAAAATGGAAGCCTACGAGTTGTTTGAAGGTCTGGTAGGCAAAGTAAATAAAGAAGTAGCCAGCTATCTTATGGATGGTAAGCTGATGATTGAAGTCAATCGCGCCCCGCAGGAAGCACGGGAGCGCAAAACCGATTTATCCAAAGTATCTACCAATCGCCGGGAAGAAGAAGAAATCAATCGTCGCAGGGCTGCCATGCAATCTGCCGGACGTGAAGAAATTCAAAAAGTAGAAACAATCCGCAGAAGTGACCCGAAAATCGGTCGCAACGATCCATGTCCATGCGGTAGTGGCAAAAAATATAAAAATTGTCACGGTGCAAATGTATAAGTGCAATCATTCGTTATCTTTGAAAATGATTCTTATGCAAAGAATGATCTTCATCCTTGAATTCATTTTTGGGGCTTTTCTGATTTCAATGGCTCAAACAAAAGGAGTGCAATTTGATGAGACGGCCACAGTGAGTAAACTGGATGATTATTTTCTGCAATACAATATGAGGAGGACTGATTTTCCTGGCTGGAGGATTCAAGTGTTTGTTACTACCGATCGCCGCGAAATGGAAAATACATTATCCAGTTTCAGAAGTCGATTTCCGGGCTATGGAGCCAAATGGATTTTAAATGATCCATATTATCAGATCCGGGCTGGTTTTTTTATTGATTATGCAGAGGCAATGAGAGCACTTACCGACATCCGGAGGGGATTTAAATCGGCTACGTTGATTACTGATCGTATCCGCAGAGAAGAAGCCATCAATTTATGAGCAATAACATAGCTTACAATGCAGGTACAGCACAAGTCGGTAAGCTTGATTGGATCACGCTGGTTACATTTGTTTGTTTACTACTAATAGGCTGGATGATGATCTATGCTTCAGGATATTCTGACCTGGTAGATGTACAGCCAATTTTTTTAAAAAGCAATGCCGGTAAACAATTGATTGCCATAGGGATTGCTGCTTTTGCATTCATTTTAGTATTTATTACAGATAATAAATTTTGGAGTACATTGGCTTATCCAGTGTATTTATTAGGGCTTGTTTTTTTGATCTCAGTTTTATTTCTAGGCCATAAAATTAAAGGAGCCGTATCGTGGTTTAATTTTGGTGGATTTCAATTTCAACCATCCGAATTTGCCAAGTTTGGCACGATGCTGGCAATGGCAGCATTTATTTCCTATTATAAGACCAACCTCAAGCAAACCCGATCGCGAATGATAGCATTGGCTATATTCTTTGTACCGGTAGCATTGATTTTATTACAGCCCGATGCAGGATCGGCCCTGACTTTTATGTCTTTCTTTATTTTATTATTCAGGGAAGGCTTTAATCCCGTATGGTATATCATCGGATTGTCTTTAGCTTCCTTATTCGTTTTGGCATTAAAGTTTGATCCTCAATATGTAATCGCCTACCTGATATTGATAGCCCTGGGTGTCATTTATTCGCAATTGAAAAAATCCAATCTACACTCAATGGCGATGGTAGTATCCATTGCAACCTTGATAACTTCGTATTTTCTCCAGTTTCCTTTATTTTATTTGTTGTTAGGATTGGGTATAATCTTATTGTGGTTTATCTATGAGGCCAACAGCCAACGAATGCAGAAATTATTGATCATCCTGATCCCATCTGTTTTGATGGGAGCCGTTTTTACTAAAGGATCTCAATATGCTGTCGATAATTTTTTAAAACCACATCAACAGGATCGGATCAATGTATGGCTAAGACCTGAATTGTGTGACCCTAAAGGGAATCTGTATCACGTAATCCAATCAAAATTAGCGATATCTTCGGGTGGCTTCGCCGGCAAAGGGTTCTTAAAGGGCACGCTGACTAAACTCAATTATGTGCCAGAACAAAGTACTGATTTTATTTTCAGCACAATCGGTGAAGAGCAGGGGTTCCTGGGAATCGCAGCCGTCGTTGGGTTGTTTGTATTATTCATGTTTAGGATCATGAGCATAGCAGAACGGGCACGTACAGCTTTTACCAGGGTGTATGCCTATTCATTTCTCGGATTTATTTTTGTGCATTTCTTTATCAATATCGGTATGACCATGGGCTTAGTACCCATCATGGGTATCCCTTTACCATTTATTAGCTATGGAGGTACTTCCTGCATTTCCTTTTCTTTGATGACGGCTGTCTTACTGAGATTAGATACTTCGAGACATTTTGTGTAAATTATATGGCGATCACCTTCACCAAAAAAGTTACAGATTCACAAACTGAGGCACGCACAGGGATCTTACATACCGATCATGGGGAGATCCATACACCGATCTTTATGCCGGTCGGTACCGGAGCCAGTATTAAAGGCGTGTCTTCACTGGAGCTGGAATCCATAGTGCACGCGGAGATCATGCTCAGCAATACATATCATTTGTTTCTTCGCCCCGGCACAGACGTATTATCTGCAGCAGGCGGTATCCATAAATTTATGCAATGGCATCATCCCGTCCTGACAGATAGCGGTGGTTATCAGGTTTATTCTTTGAGTAAACTTAGAAAAATAAAAGAAGAAGGAGTGGCATTTTCGTCCCACATCGACGGATCAAAACATCTATTTACCCCTGAGAATGTAGTCGAGACCCAACTCAAAATAGGTGCAGATTTTATTATGGCTTTTGATGAATGCCCCCCCTATCCGTGTGAGTACAAATATGCACTTACCTCCATGCAGCTCACGCACAGGTGGTGGCAACGGTGCTACGATTATTTTAATACTGCCAAAAGACCGTATGGTTATGATGTAGCACTTATTCCCATTTGTCAAGGGTCGGTGTATAAAGATTTGCGTACAGCTTCAGCTCAATACATTGCATCATTTGAATCGCCGGTATATGCCATTGGAGGATTATCTGTAGGTGAAAAAAACGATGATATGTATGAAATGATTTCTTTAGTAAATCAACACTTGCCACCAAACCGTGCCCGTTATCTAATGGGTGTGGGTACTCCTGAAAATATATTGCGCAGTATAGAACTCGGTGTCGATATGTTTGATTGTGTCCTTCCTTCACGCAACGCCCGGCATGGTCTATTGTATACCACACAGGGAATTATCAATATCAAAAATGCAAAATGGAAAGACGATTTTTCTCCGATAGATATCGAAACCCCTTGTTATGCTAGTCAGGAATATACCAAAGCTTATCTTCGCCATTTATTTGTTTGTGGAGAGCTATTGGGTTGTCAGATTGCCACTTTACACAATTTGAGTTTCTTCCTGTGGTTAGTCAGAGCAGCTAGGATTCAAATAAAAAATGGAACTTTTTTAGGGTGGAAAAACAAAATGGTTGAAAAAATGCAAAGGAGATTGTAATAAAAATATGATTGAAAATTCTAATTTGAAGTATAATTATGTAATTTTGCAATCGTAATAATCTTATCTTCTTATGAGTCTCAGTATCAAAGGCTATTTATTGTGTTTGTTGGTAGTGGTAGCGATGTCTTGCAAGAATGAGCAAAAGTCATCTGAGGTTAAGCAAGATACCCTGTTTCAGCAAGATTCTCCAGAGTATATTTGTATGAAGTGGTCGCAACTTTTGGATAGCAACAAAATCGAAGATGCCAAATCAATTGCTACAGATAGTGCCAAATCTTGGTTGGATACTTATGCCAAAATGCTAACATCTACCAAAAGTGATACTGTTTTTACAAAGACTGTTTTCGATACAATTTACTGTAAACCAATTGGTGATAGCTGTACTTGCTATTATTTAATCAAAATAGAAGGAGATTTATTAAAGGATTCTTTTCAATTAGTAAGAGTGAAAGGGAATTGGAAAATGGGTGTTCCTCCTGTGGTGGAAGAGGATATATTTTTGGATCAAGATGAGGATTCTTCCAAACCATCTCATCAATAATACTAAATAATGAATATCGGATTGTTTTTTGGCTCTTTTAATCCAGTCCATGTGGGTCATATGATTATTGCCAATTACATTGCAACCCATACTGAATTGGATAAAGTTTGGATGGTGGTTTCACCGCATAATCCACT
>CALMKY010000605.1 GCA_937867195.1 uncultured Saprospiraceae bacterium
GCTTTAAACGTATATAATACAAGTAATTCAAATATAAGTTATGAAGATAAATGGATTGCTGAGTTTTGGTCAGATGATATATTTGGTCAGACTTTCAGTCCTCCGACAAGATTGATTGCAATCCTGGATGAAGTACTGGCAAAAGAAAAGTCTTCATTGGAAAAAGCTGTTGAAAGTGTTGCAAAATTAGGACTGGCTTTAAATGATTTTGGTGTGTCATGCTGGTACTCAAAATATGTTTACAATCTTGAACGACCAGAACATTATATTAAAAGACTAATAGATCCTAAATGGGAGCCAATCTTAGTGAATACGGTTGCAAATGTGAGTGGTATTACACCATCCTTCCCAGCATATCCTTCTGGCCATTCTACTTTTGGTGGCGGTGGCGGTGTCATACTGGCTAATCTATTTGGACAAAATTATCAGTTTACAGACGCTTGTCATAAAGGTCGCACTGAATTCAATGGCACACCACGCACATTCGATTCATTCGAAGATGCAGGCTTGGAAGATGCATTATCACGCGTACCACTGGGTGTTCACTTTGAAATGGACTGTTTCGCAGGCGTGGATTTAGGCAAAGGGGTTGCTCGAAGAGTGTTGGCATTACCTTGGAATAAGTAATCGTATTAACTGTTAGCATTTTAAATTCTCAATCTTGCGTACAAATATTCTTGTAATAGTCTTGACGTTGAGTTTGATAGGTATGGCTTTTAAAGGCAAACTTAAACCTGTGGAACGAAAATTTTCTAATGGTATTATTGCCAAATATTCAGTGGATAAATTCAATAAGATTCAGGGGGATTACTTTGAATATTATCCAAGTAATAAATTGAGAATGAAAAAGAAATTTGCCAATGGTAAGGAAGAAGGAAAAGTCTTGCATTTCTATGAATCCGGTCAAATCCGGGAAGTTCAGTTTTTTGAAGACGGTAACCTGGAAGGTGTAGATTCTATTTTTGGAGAAGATGGTAGATTGACCAATTTAGCTAATTATAAAGCCGGACTTAAAAATGGAAAATTTATCAAATTTAAAGACAGCACCAATACACCGGATATAGAATCCATTTATGAATCTGACAAATTGATATCGGTTAAAAAATACTGAGTCTTATAAATTTATTTAATTAAACAAAAAAAGTTATGATACCATGCTGTTATAACTTTTTTTTCTTTTTTTGTTATAACTTTTTTTTCTTTTTTGCTATAGAAATCTTATCCTTTTCTTATCCGTTTTTAAATCCATGCAAAGCCCTAACCTTTAATTTTGCGATTGATACATGAGATTTCTATTTGTTTATTCTATTGTATTTTTTCTGCATCAAGTAAATGGTCAGTCTGTTTTGGATTCCAATCATACTGTACAATTATCCCAGATCACGATCCAGACGATGGCAGCACCCAAAGATCTTCAAAGACTTGAACCTTTACAGGGAACCTATTTGTTTTCAGGAAAGAAAAATGAAGTAGTATCCACATCCTCATTAGATGCCAATTTAACTGAAAAAACCGGCCGACAACTTTTTGCTAAGATTCCCGGAATATTTGTGTATGATATGGAAGGAAGCAATCAATTGAATATTGCTTCAAGAGGATTGGACCCCCATCGGGGTTGGGAATTTAATTTGCGGACCGATGGAGTCATCATGAATTCGGATATGTATGGATATCCTGCAAGTCATTATAGTATACCCATGGAGAGTGTTGAGAAAATTGAATTGGTAAGAGGTACCGGATCATTACAATATGGTGCTCAATTTGGAGGTATGCTAAATTATGTTACCAAACAAAATAATGTAGATCGGCCGATCCATTTCGAAACTTATAATACCTATGGATCCTATCATTTATTCAGTACGTACAATGCAGTGGACGGTAAGTATAAAAAATTCAGATACTACGCTTATTTTAGTAGGAGAAGCCGTGACGGTTATAGGCAAAACGAGCATACGGATTATAATGCCCAGGGAATAAATTTTACTTACACACCCACTGAAAATATTTCATTGCGAGTGGCTTGGGTTCGATCAGATTATACTTATAGAATTCCAGGTCCACTCACGGATGCAATGTTTGTAAGAGATCCCAGGCAGTCCATGCGATTCAGGAATTATTTTAATCCAATTATTCACATTCCATCCATTTCGTGTAAATGGGAATTATCGAATCAAACCAAATTGCAATGGATGTCTTCGGCTGTTTTAGGCGCAAGAAACAGTGTATTATTTGACAACCCCGCGACAGTACGTGACAGCATAAACTTGTCCACTTTCCAATACAACAACAGGCAGGTAGACATTGATCATTTTAATAGTTATACAAATGAAATAAGAGTATTGCACCAATATCGATTTCGAAAAGAAACAAATACCCTCGTGGCCGGATTACAGATTATGAACAACCAATTGCATAGGACTCAACTTGGAAAAGGTACTGCAGGATCTGATTTTGATCTCCATCTGGTCGATCCTGTGTGGGGAAGAGATTTGGTATTCAATACTAATAATCTGGCGCTGTATGCTGAAAATAGCTTTAGGATACATCATGATTTGGTTTTAAACATGGGCAGTAGGCTTGAAATAGGTGAAAGTAGAGTATCGGGTAAAATTTTGTATTATCCCGAGAATGCCATTCCGGTAACGATCCAGCATCATTTTCCACTTTTTGGAGCAAGTTTTTCTTATAAACCATTCCCGCAATCGGAGTTATATGGGGGACTTTCCACTGCTTACAGACCCATGATTTTTAAAGATTTGATTCCCTCTTCAATTTACGAAAAAGTAGATCCACACATCAAAGATGCAAAAGGATTTAATGCTGAATTGGGATATCGAGGCACCGCCAAAAATGTGAAATGGGATTTTACTGGATTTATTTTACAATATCATAATCGCTTTGGTACATTGGCACTCACGGATCAAAACAATAACTTATATATCTATCGCACCAACATCGGTAATTCATTGACCGCCGGCATTGAATGTTTTATTCAGGCTACCTGGCCTTTAACTCATATGAGCCAATTGACTGCTTTTACCTCCTCGGCTTTCATGGATGGTCATTATACATCAGGATCTGTAAAAGCTGGAAACCAAAATAAGAGCATTATAGGAAATAAAATTGAAAGTGTACCTTCCTGGATCAGTAGAAATGGAATCAGCTACCAACTCAAAAAATGGAGTATAACGGGTTTGATCAGCTATACTGGTAAGACTTTTGCAGACGCATTAAATACGTTCACCCCCAATGCAACAGGAGCCATTGGCTTAGTCCCCGACTACACCTTACTGGATCTGAATACTACCTTTAAGTTCAGTTCCAATCTCGAGGTAAAGGCCAGCATAAATAATATTTTGAATAAGCAATACTTTACTAAAAGACCACTTTTTTATCCCGGTCCGGGTATCTGGCCTTCAGACGGCAGAAATGCGAGTATATCAGTAATTACCCGCCTTTAATAATGTATATTTTAAGGGATTTTGTGGTGCCTCTGTTTTAGTTAATCGAGTTCCGCTACCGGAATGATTGCAGCAAAAGGAATTTATATTTTTATTGACAATAAATTCTGTTATGAATAATAATTTGTTTTCCTTTAAACAGGAATGAAACTGAAATAATCCCTACCTTCAACAATAAAACTAAGATTTATATGTCGTTTCGTAAATTTTACCCGGTACTACTATTATTATTAATTAGCATCTCATGCAAGCAGAATGCAGTTTCTACTTTAAATCCGGATGGGGTCAGCTCAATACTCAATTCTTATACCAAAGGACTAATATCAACGAGTTCGGCATTGCGATACATATTTAAAGAAGACCAGGTAAATGACGAAGAAATCGGTAAAGTCATTCATAACGCGATCCAGCTTTCACCTTCGGTAGAGGGTCAGGCCTTCTGGGAAGCAAAAAATATTCTTGTATTCAAGCCCAGCAAAAAACTTAAACCAGGAACTAAATATAATGTGACCGTTGATTTAAGTAAAGCCAGCCCTGCAGCATCAGAGAAAATCAAATCACTTGATTATTCCGTACAGACAAGAGAAATAGGATTTGAAGTAGAAAAGCCAACCTGGACGCTGGCAAGTTCGAATGACTATACTTTAAATGGGAAACTGGAGTTTACAGATGAACTTTCGTCAGAAAATATAGAAAAAATACTGGTCGCTACCCAAGACAATACTCCATTGAAAATTCAGTGGGTGCATCACCCTGAATCAAACTACAGTGAATATGCCATACAGCATGTGACGCGTAAAAAAGATAGTAAAGTATCCATCCACTGGAGTGGTCTTCCGATACAGGCATCCACCATCAGCGGTGAATATTCATTGATATTACCAGACCCAAATGCTTTTAAAATATTGGAAGTAACTTATGAAGCAGAACCACAACCGTGCATTGTCACCGTTTTCTCAGACAATCTAAAAAAGAGCCAAAACTTAGCCGGCTTGATTACATTGGATAAAAAAGAAGCTACGATCCGGAATGTGATGGAGGGGAATGTATTACGCACCTTCATCGGAGATGAAGTAGATGGCGAATTAAAAATCAATTTCTACCCGGGTATTGAATCGGATAATAATAAAAAATTTTCTGAAAATTACGAAGCTGATTTGACAGTCCCGGGCACAGATCCGGGAGTGAGATTTACCAATCAGGGAAATATCATACCTCAGGGCAATGAAATATTGCTGCCATTTGAAGCGATAGGTCTTAAAGCCGTCGATGTGCAGGTATTCAAAATATTCAATAATAATATACTCCAGTTTTTGCAAGTCAATAACTTAAACGACAATAATGAATTAGAAAGAGTAGGCAAGGCGATTGCAACCCACCATTTTGATTTGGAAGCGTTGAGTCCGGGATTTGATAAAGGTAATTGGACCCATTTTGCATTGGACCTGAGTTCTATGATTCAAAAGGATCCTAATGCAATTTATCAGATTAAAGTAGGCTTCCGGCCCGGATACACTTATCTGGAGTGCCTCAAAGACTACCAAAATAAAATTCCAGCTTCAGAGGAAGAATTGGCAGCATTATTTTCTGATAATTACTATGGACCGGAAGGTTATTACGAAGATTATAAATGGGAAGATCGAGATGATCCCTGTAAGCCTGCTTATTATTGTCAGGATCATTTTATCCAAAAAAATGTATTGGTATCCAATCTGGGAGTTATTGCTAAAATCTCAGATAAACAATTATTTGCAGCTGTGACAGATTTGCGTACCACCGATGCGGTTGCCGGCGCAACCTTATCTGCCTATGATTATCAGCTACAAAAAATCGCTGACTTAACGACCGATGGTGAGGGGATTGTAAATCAAATTGTAAATGAAAAACCCTATGCCCTGGTTGTAAAACACCAAGGAGATGCAGGATATATCAGGTTAGTGGATGGTAATAATTTATCATTAAGCGCGTTTGATATAGATGGACAGACCGTCACGAACGGGATCAAAGGATATATATATGGTGAACGAGGTGTATGGAGACCGGGTGATAGCATTCATCTTAGCTTTATATTGAATGATCATGAGGCCCCGTTACCAGATGGTCATCCGATCAATCTGCGGGTATTCGATCCGGAAAACAAACTTGTATTTTCTAAAACGAGTAGCACTCACATTGGGCATATCTATTCATTGCCATTTAAAACCAGTCCGGATGCTATCACCGGTAACTATACAGCAAATATTAAAGCGGGTGGGGTAGAGTTTACCAAACAGCTTAAAATTGAAACAGTAAAACCCAATCGACTAAAAGTAAAATGGGATGCCGCACCGGAATTACAGACTGGTACCAGTTCAATTCCTTTGTCCGCCAATTGGCTGACCGGGTTAACTGCTACCGGATTAACAGCCCAGGTTAAGGGTAAATGGTCCCTAGCAGATAATTCATGGCCCGTATTTAAAGATTTTGAGTTTACTGATCCGGCAAGAACTAAAATAGATCAGAATGAATTCACCGTTTTCGAAGGCAATCTTGATGAGCAAGGTAAAGTAAATGTTCCTTTTAAAATTGCCAGAGATTTTAAGCCGGCAGGAAAAATGAGCATAAGATTTGATATCCAGGTTTCAGAGCCCGGCGGCGATTTCTCTACTTCTGTTCAATCATCGGTATATCATCCATATAAAAGTTATGCCGGCATAAAACTACCTGCCGATACATGGGGCTATAAAACTCTGGATATAAATAAAGAATCAACCATTCAGGTCGCTGACGTCGATACCAAAGGCAATAAGCAGGCGGGTAGAAAATTATCGATCGGATTGTATTCTCTCGAATGGAGGTGGTGGTGGGAACAAAGAGATAATGCTTATGCTGATTATAATTCAACGGATCATACAAAAGCTATGGAAAAGACTGTGGTAACTACGGATGCCAATGGTCTCGCCTCATGGAAAGTAAATGTAAATCATTGGGGAAGATATTTGATCAGGGTATGCGACCAGGTTTCGGGTCATTGCAGTGGAGATTTTGCATATGCTGGTTGGCCGGATGATGGTGAAAATAGCCAGGGATTTGATATGGCTTCTTTATTGAGACTACAGACTTCCAAAGAGAAATACAGTTCATCCGAGAAAATAAAACTTTCCATACCTGCCCCTGCTTTATCCAAAATGTTAATCACACTTGAAAACGGATCTAAAGTCATTGAATCTCATTGGGAGACCGCCAAAACAAATCCAACTTCATTTGAATTTCAGGCGAGTACGTTGATGTCTCCTGTGATCTATGCTCATGTCATGCTGATGCAACCACATAACAAAGGCAATGATCTCCCCATGCGCATGTATGGAGTCTTACCGATCCAGATTGAAGATGGTGAAACAAAGTTGCTGCCTACGATCAATGCTCCGGCATCGTTACGACCCGATCAAAGTCAATCGATCGAAATAGCCGAAGCAAAAGGGAAGCCGATGTCTTATACACTGGATATTGTTGATGAAGGCTTGCTCGATCTGACCAATTTTAAAACTCCGGATCCTTACAGTCATTTTTTTTCAAAAGAAGCGTTGGGAGTTCGCACCTGGGATGTCTACGATCAGGTAATGAATGCATACACCGGCAAGATTGAAAGTGTATTGAGCATAGGAGGTGACGAAGGACTGACCAACGGAAAAGATAAAAATGCAGTGACTCGATTTAAATCTCCTGTGATGCATCTTGGGCCATTTAAACTGAGTAAAGGAGAAAAACAAAAACACAACATCGTCATCAAAAACTATGTGGGCTCTGTACGGGTCATGGTGGTCGCTACAAGTGATCATGCATATGGTAATGCTGAAAAAGCTGTACCGGTAAAAAGTCCGCTCATGGTATTACCGACACTTCCAAGAGTATTGAGCACAGGTGAAAAAATATCGCTACCGGTAAACTTGTTCGTGACCGAATCCAATATAAACCAGGCCTCCATCACGGTAAAAGATAAAAGCAATCAAATCAAATTTGAATCTTCATCAAAAACGGTAGATATAAAAGGCCAAGGAGAATCTATACACTATTTTAATTTCATATCGCCATCCAAACCCGGGAAGTCTACCATCGTAATTGAAGCATCCAGTAAAGGTGAAAAATCAAGTGCAGAAATAGAAATTGAAACCCGCAATCCAAACCCCCCGATTGCAGAAGTAATTACTCAGTTGATTGAACCCGGAAAATCTCAAGTAATATCGTTAGGAAAAACAGATGCAAATCTGATTCTGTTGCAAAATACGATTGAAGTCTCTACACTTCAGCCTATGAGATTTACCAAATATGCTGA
>CALMKY010000606.1 GCA_937867195.1 uncultured Saprospiraceae bacterium
AGATGTAAAATATTATACTTCCTTATTGTTCAAAATAAAAAATGCATTCCGCAGGGAATATGTCACTGCCTCCGGCCGCATGACGTCGAATACTCAGACTGCGTATGTGCTAGCGTTGCAATTTGATATGCTCTTACCGGAGCAAAAAGAATACGCTGCCAAATTATTAGTGGATAATATCAAATCATATAACAATCATATCACCACCGGGTTTTTAGGTACTCCCTATATCTGTCATGTATTGTCCAATAATGGATATCCCGATATAGCTTATAAATTATTATTGCAGGAAACGTATCCATCCTGGCTGTATCCTGTCAGAATGGGTGCTACCACGATCTGGGAACGATGGGATGGTATCAAACCCGACAGTACGTTCCAGTCGGCAAGCATGAATTCCTTTAATCATTATGCGTATGGCGCCATCGGTGATTGGATGTACCGGGTCGTCTGTGGTATCGAGATTGCGCAGGAAGGTTATAAGCAAAGTATCATCGCACCGGTATTAACTCCTGATCTTAAATATGCAAGCTCCAGTACCATCACGCCCTATGGCCTGATCAAATCCGGATGGAATCAAACAACCAATGTCATTGATTATACTATAGAAATCCCGGCCAATACGACTTGCATTTTGAGATTACCCGGTGATGAATCAAAGATTACTACCAGCGATATCAAGCTCGATGCAAATAATACCATGAAGACTGACAAAGGAGTCGATATCAAACTTGGGTCGGGTAGTTATAGTTTTAGGGTGATGAAGTAGGGAAAGATGCCTGCTGTTTGTAAAGCAGGTGAATTTTTTCATTAAGAGTCTTGAGTATGATTCAGTGATTTCTTACTATTCTCTTAAAATAGCATTCAAGCAAGATAATGAATAGGACACTAATCAGTGTTAACTGGTCTTGATACTACTTCTTTAATCAATAAAACTAAAGAATCCGCGATTTGTTAGCAGTGGACATATTACAATCAATTCAGGGCTATGAAAATCCCGATTTTTTTAAATCGTAATTCTATCTAAGAATTGAGCCTTCCGGTCTCTGGCAACGGGTAATCTTACATGATTGGTCAGTACCACTTCGTCTTCTTTAGAATTAAATCTCATCATTTGATTTAAATGGATCAAATATTTATGATGTATTCTATGAAAACCAAGAGGTGTCAATAATTCTTCCATTTCTTTCAATGGTTTTGTGACAAAGATTTTATCCTTCATTAAATGCAGGGTAGAATAATTAGCATCGGCTTCGAAATAAAAAATATCATTCAGCAATTTATACTCAAATCCCATTGTGGTAGGCACAACGATTTTCTTATTGCTTTGATTTGGCAAAATATTATGTTCAAGTGAATGCAGTCTTTCATATGCATTGCGTAACCGGTTCATCTCATGAGCCCGTCTTACTGCCTGCTTTAGTTCATCCGTGTCGACAGGTTTGAGCAGATAGTCGATCGCACTCAGACGCATAGCTTGTAATGTATATTGATCGTAAGCTGTCGTAAAGATGACCTGGAAAGTAAAAGGTTGGAGCAATTTTAATAATTCTATTCCATTAAGCCTGGGCATCATGATATCAAGAAAAACCAAATCAATCTGATTCTTAATTAACCATGATTGAGCTGCAGTACTTTCTTCAAAGGTTTGTACAATTCTGATTTCCTTGCAATGCTGCTGGATCTCATAAGTTAATACTTCGATGCTGGGCCGCTCGTCGTCAATGATAATGGCATTCATGGGTATTTGAGATAGTGATTAAAAGTATAAAAATATCCGGAAAATCTGTAAAAATCACGATATCAATTTAATACCTTTAAAAGCCTGATCGCTCCTGTTATTTGTTTTTTCATGTAGCCCGATACCATTGTCGTAATTTCTATATATCATCTCAATAGTACTTATATTTGTTATCATGAGTCAGCAATATCTGAAAAAAATGCAGCGTAATGTAATCGCAATATCGGAGGGGCATCCGGATCAGTTAGAAGATACCAAATTTTGGCTAACCAGGAAGCCTATTGAAAGATTGATTGCTTTGGAAATTTTAAGACAACGCATTTCAAATTATGATAACCTTACCTCCAGACTTCAAAGAGTTTTTACAATTACTACACGACCATAAAGTAAAGTATTAAAAATAAATAAAAATGCTTGTGGAAGGTATAAAGATTTAAAATTGTAGTCTAGCGGCAATTAATGTTAATAGTTATTGCATTTTATATTACCCGATACATTGCAAACCCATGATTTTGTATTTATGTATCATACGATCATCCGTGATCAGAGTAATTTGATTAACGATGGATTGCCAGATTAGCATTCGATCGAATGGATCTTTATGATAAGCAGATTTTAGCAGGAACAAGTCAGATGCTTCTCGTGGTAATAGGGGCACTTCGATGAAACCCATTTCGGAAATAAGTTTGGGTATTTCATTTGGCTTGATTCCCTCCAGATCTAATTTACCCAAAGAATATTTAATAGATATTTCCCAATAATTGACAGCACTTACTAAAATTTCTGTTTCTGAAGCCAATAAAATATCTTTGACTTTATTTGAAAGTTTAGCAGTATCTAATATAGACCAAATCAAGATATGCGTATCCAATAAATATTTTTTCATGCCCCGATAAACTCTTCTTCGGTCATTTTAAAGCCATCTTTAAAAATGGCTTTTGCTTTCCCATCCAATATCCCGATTTT
>CALMKY010000607.1 GCA_937867195.1 uncultured Saprospiraceae bacterium
TAGTCGACGAGTTTTGGGTTTATTTGGATAGAATAGATCATATGGAAAAACATCACTGCAGTGATATCGGCATGGCAGCAAGTTCTTTACACCCTGCCTATGTATCTCAAAATATGGATGTGGAAAGTTATATGAATGGTTATCAAATTTTGCTGCACATTGCATCGACCCAGAGTGAACCTGAACAATATATATTAAGCTGTGCAGGTTTAATTGCTCTGAATGGAGTCAATGACAAAAGTATTGCACTTTGTATGAATACATTAATGGATCTGAATGCCAGCACAGATGGTTTACCTGTCGCTTGTATTATAAGAGGAGTTCTAGCTAAGTCAAACGGTGACAGTGCTTACCAATTTTTAAGGTCAGTGCCTCATGCTTCAGGTCAAAACTATACATTGGGCACTATAGATAAAGTGTATGACTTTGAAGCCTCTGCTCATAAAGTGGTTCGTTACCTGCCGGATCCTAAAAACGAGGGATTGGTGTATCATACGAATCATGCCCTGATCAATGATGATATTAAACCCTGGTATCAGGAATCACATAGAAAATTACTTGCAGGAGAACTTAATGATAAAAACAGTGTGATTCGATTTGCTTCTCTAAAAAACAGACTTTCTCAAGGTGCACAGACATCATCTGATACTTTGATTAAACAAACATTGCGTTCCAAAGACGATCCCAACAATCCTGTTTGCAGGCCAATCATAAATGGGAACGCTGGTTTCACCTTTAGTTCTGTAATATATACATTAGGTAAAAATCCAACTGCCCAGATTACGAATGGATCACCGGATCAGTCAGAATATGCATTGCATCGTTTTAAAGAAAAATGAAACTTGTCATGTGAGGTATATTCATTCCTTTCAGTGTTTATTATGCGCGAAAATCTTTTTATTTATATAATTGCACAATAAAGCACTTCCTGCACCCAAGGCTGCTCCGGCCAATACGTCACCCGGATAATGCACACCAAGATGAAGACGGGAATAACCAACCGCACCTGCCCAGATAAAAGAAGGGGCTATCACATACCAACGTGGATGCACTATGCTCAAAGAAGTTGCCAATGCGAAAGCACTGGATGTATGTCCCGATGGCATTGAATAACCTCCGGCACCGACAACTTTATCAATAAATGTATACGTTTCAAAAGGGCGAGGTCTTTTAATTATATCTTTGATTCCTGTCGTCAAAATCCCATTGAATATGAAAGTACCTAAAAGATACATCCCGTTATGAGTAATGGTACTGTCGCGGAGGATCCATCCGGTGGCTAAATATCCCAACGGTACCGAAATGATGAGATCTGGATCTGATTGAGTAATAAACTTAAATGTTCCATCCAGACTCTTATCCCGATTCAGATTGATTTGCTTCAGGAGATTGATATCGGGGTTTTGACCAATCGAACAAGAGGCAAGAATCGTCAATAACAAAATGGTACAGTATTTCATGCTATTCAAAGATAATCCCTATTTACATTTGAACTGTTTATGCAGCTAGATCTACTATTTAAATAAAATCCTATGTGTTTTTAAATTGACAAATGGTATGCTTTAATATAGTACATCATTAAAAATATTGTAGTTATTTCCTTTATTTTAAAAATGCTGAATTGTATAACAAAAAACGCTTTGTATTTATACAATTTTTCATGATACTTTATTATGTTTGAAATTAGTATCATGGTATTATTTTTTTAAGTTAAAAAATCATATTATGAAAATATTTAATATATCTTTGTGTTATTGGTTTACATAATGATGAAGGTACATTATCTGATAGGGCTTGTTATCATGGCATGGATCTACATGGTGATCTCATCGTTCGTATGGTTCCGGTCCATCGAACCAATAAAACCCAATATCGGATTAAATAAAAAGCTCGGCTTAAAATTTAAACTGCCCGTCAAACACGATATATCCACATCGGGTACTTTTGGTGAATTGAGGCCCAATCATTTTCACGCAGGCCTGGATATCAAATCAGCAACCGGTCGGAGCGGTGAACCCGTCATGGCGGCTGCCAAAGGCTTTGTATCCAGGATAAAAGTTTCGGCTTATGGTTATGGAAATGCATTGTATATAACACATCCCAATGGACATATGACCGTCTATGGTCATCTTGATCGTTACATGCCCCGCATTCAGGAGTATGTAATGAAAGAACATTATCGATTGCAAAAGTTTGAATTGGATCTTCATCCGACACCCAATCAATTTCCAGTGGAAGCCTCTCAAATCGTCGCTTACCTGGGTAATACCGGCAGCAGCACAGGGCCACACCTTCATTTTGAAGTACGAGACGCAAGCTCTGAGAAAGCTTTGAATCCTTTGGATTACGGTATCGATATGAAAGACGAAATAGCGCCAAAATTATACAGCATTAAATTGTATAATCAATCATCCGGAAATTCAGTTCCGATTTTTTCCGTGCCGGTCAATGAATCAGAGGATAAAAAATACTCGTTGGGTAATGACACGGTCATGGTGAGTACAGATGTCGCAGGTATTGCAATGAGAGCTTACGACCTGAGCAATAAATCCCAATTGGGTGTCTATGGCATCAGGCTGTATGCCGATGATGTTCTCATGTATTCCTTTGATATGGATGAATTATCATTTGACGAAATGAGATACAGCAATGCACACCGAGACTATCAGGAACAATCGCTATCCAGGCAAATTTATCATCGGTTGTTTAAACTCCCTGGAAACAAACTGCCGATATATAAAGATGCAGTCAATGACGGATGGATCTATCTGGAACGAAATACTCTAAAACGAATTCGGATTGAAGTATACGATCACGCTGGTAATACATCGACATTAAACTTTAAGCTCATGCAGGTAGACGGCATGCCTTCATTATTGACTCCAGGAAGCCGGTTTGTCAGCCGTGACCAGCGATATCAAATGGAACAGGACAATCTTCGTCTCGAAATTCCTGCTGACCGGTTGTATGAAGACATCTATTTAAAATACAATACTTCTGCGGGTGATGGCACCTATTCACCGATCTATCAGATTCATGAATCGTCGACACCATTGCACAAATCAATCAATCTGTCGATTAAACCGAATGAACTTCCAGACCGATTAAAAAGAAAAGCCATTATCGCCCACATTGGCAATCGATCCATTACCAGTTATGGAGGCAAATGGGTGAATGGCAGATTGGAAACTTCTGTCAACACATTTGGTCGGTTTGCAGTGATGGTTGATACCACATCTCCTACTATCAAACCAATTAAATTTAAACCCAGGCATCATGTCAGTGCTTTGAAGTATAAAATTTATGACAACTTTGGAACTGACGGTGCCGCCGATGAATTAAAGTACAATGCCTGGATAGATGACCGGTGGGTCCTGATGGAATACGATGCAAAATCAGATATGATCACCCATCATCTGGATGGCCACACTCCAAAGGGAAAGCATACAATCAAAGTGCAAGTCACCGATGATCGCGGAAATAGTCGCATTTTTGCACAAAGTTTTATAAGATAATGTTGCAAGCCGGACAAAGACTTCCATCTTTTATAACAACCCTTCAGGATGGATCCACGATCAGTTCAAATGATTTATCAAAAGGTAAAATCGTTTTATATTTTTATCCACAAGACAATACGCCTACTTGTACCGAAGAAGCCTGTAATCTCAGAGATCATCATCAGGATCTCAAATTGGAAGGGTATCGGGTGATCGGAGTAAGTCCTGACTCGGTACGGAAACATCAAAACTTTATTAAAAAATTTAAACTGCCGTTTGAACTAATATCAGATCCGGATTTAGATCTAATTCACAAATTTGGAGTGTGGGGACCTAAAAAATTATTCGGCAGAGAATACGATGGGGTCTTGCGAACTACATTCATCATAGAGGATGGTGCTATTACCCGGGTTATCGATGAAGTAAAAGCAAAAGAACATTCATCTCAAATATTATCATGATCCGTTTTCAATCCATTCGAGAAGAAGCATTAGAGGCAAATATGCAATTACCTGCATTGGGATTGGTCCTTTTTACTTTTGGCAATGCGAGCGCTGTCGATCGCAACCAGGGCGTATTTGCTATCAAGCCCAGTGGAGTACCCTATGATGAATTGAAACCAGATAACATGGTCATCGTAGATTTTGAAGGTACTGTAGTTGACGGCACATGGAGACCTTCGTCTGATACCAAGACACATGCTCTCTTATATAAATCATGGCCTGAGATCGGAGGCATCGTGCATACCCATAGTACGTATGCGACAGCATGGGCTCAGACACTTAAAGACATTCCCGTATTGGGCACTACGCACGCTGATCATTTGACAGTACCCGTACCCTGTGCGCCTCCTATGAAAGATGAATACATTAAAGGTGATTATGAACACATGACCGGTTTTCAAATCATAGATGAACTCAATCGCCGCCATCTATCCTATAAAGATGTCGAAATGATTCTTGTAGGTAATCACGCTCCTTTTACATGGGGAAAGAATGTGCAGAAAGCGGTGTACAACAGTGCCGTATTGGAATCATTGGCACAAATGGCCTATATATCGCTCAAAGTAAATCCTGATGTCTCACCTATGAAAGATGCATTGATACAAAAGCATTGGGAGCGGAAGCATGGGAGCGGATCGTATTATGGTCAGGAGATATGACAATTCATTGACGCTCGACTTTACTTATTAATAAAACATGTAGTTTGCTTTTAGTTTCCAGGTAACTATTTCTATATAAGTCGTTATAATATAAAGTCTCGTATAAATTACCTAACTGTGAATTTTATTTAGAATAGCCATGAAATTTTATTTTATGTCACTTACACATCTGAACCCTGTATGTTCCAATCCGGTATCCGGAGAGGTTTTCATTCTGGCCGATACCCGATAGCTGCTACAATAGGATGCATGACATAAAAACGATCCACCCCGTACTACTTTTTTGGGAATGGTCGGTTCATCAGGATCATAACTTTCTACAGGACCTTTTGGAGAAA
>CALMKY010000608.1 GCA_937867195.1 uncultured Saprospiraceae bacterium
ATCGCGGCCACTGCGCAATGTTGTCCATCCATAGCAGCAGACACGATACCACCTGCATAACCGGCTCCTTCGCCGCAAGGAAATAATCCCTGGCAATCCGGGTGCATAGATAGTGAATTTCTTGGAATGCGTACCGGACTGCTCGTGCGGCTCTCTGTAGCCACCACGATCGCTTCATTCGTGATGTAACGTGGCACTTTAGTTCCAAAATATTTGAGGCCTTCCTTCAGGGAATTATAAATCATTGCCGGAAGTAATTCATGTACCGGTGCCGACCAAATCCCAGGTATATAGGATGTGTCTTTCAATCCATTGGATACTTTGTGGTTCATAAAATCAATCAACCGTTGAGCTGGAGCTTGTTGAGTGCCGGTACCTGCGTTGAAAACCTTTTGCTCAACTGATTTCTGATATTCAAGACAGTTTAATGCATCATCCGTTTTAAAGTCCTCAGGGAATACATTCGCTACCATTCCAGAATTTGCATACAGGCTATCGCGACGGCTAAGTGACATTCCGTTTACTACCAACTCGCCAGGTGACGTTGCGGCCGGAACAATCAAGCCACCCGGACACATGCAAAAAGAAAACACACCTCTATTATTCAATGTACAGGTCAGCGAATAACTGGCAGCAGGAAGATTTTCATCCCGAGTCTTCGTATGATATTGGATAGAATCAATCAATGACTGAGGATGTTCGACCCGGACACCCAGAGCAAAGGCCTTTGCTTCTATTTGTAAACGATGATCCTGTAATAAGTAAAAAATATCTCTCGCACTATGTCCTGTGGCCAGGATACAGGCTTCCGCTTCAAAAGTATTTCCATCAGCGCATCTTACTCCTTTAAATGCCTTTCCTTTGATGATGAAGTCAATCACTTTAGAACCAAAATGAATTTCTCCTCCCCGATGCAAGATGGTCCGTCTTATATTTTGAATTACTTCAGGTAATTTATTTGAGCCAATATGTGGATGCGCATCTATCAATATTTCAGCTGTCGCCCCATGTTCATGGAGTTGTTTGAGCACTTTTTGGACATCACCTCTTTTGTTAGACCGGGTATACAGCTTACCATCGCTGTATGTACCCGCACCACCTTCTCCAAAACAATAATTGGAGTCGGGATTGACCATACTGAATTGTTGGATGGCTCTAAGATCCTTCCTCCGGGCCTGTACATCTTTACCCCGATCCAATACAATTGGTTTTAATCCCATCAATAAACATTCTAAAGCGGCAAAATACCCGGCAGGTCCTGCACCTATGATTAAAACACGCTTGCCTCTTTCCACCTCTTTGTATCGCAATGCATAACTCACTTCATCGGTAAAAGGTGATCCTGAAATCTCGACTCTGTATTTATATAAAGGAGATTTACGAGCATCCATTGATTTCTTGATGACGCGATAATATTTTAATTCTTCTTTCGATGAATGAATGGATTGAAGAATTTTTTCTTCTAAAGTACCCTCTTGAATGGATTCGGCGGGGGTCAGGGACACTTCGATGATGTGATTCACGTTCAGGGCTTATAAGATGGCTGATCTTATCTTCGTCAGTCGATGCAGAAGCGATTTCATTTGATCCAAAGCTAGCATATTGGCTCCATCCGATTTGGCGTTGGATGGGTCAGGGTGTGTTTCGATGAAGAGACCATCCGCGCCAGCCGCTATACCGGCACTGGCAATAGTAGTGATTAAATCTGGTCTACCACCGGTAACCCCGCTTGACTGATTGGGCTGTTGTAAAGAATGAGTGACATCCAAAATCACGGGAGCAAATTTTTGCATCGCCGGTATGCCTCGCATATCCACTACCAAATCAGTATATCCAAATGTAGTACCGCGTTCGGTCAACCAGGCGTTGGGATTATTTTTACTATGTACTTTGTCGACTGCAAATTTCATAGCCTCAGGACTCATAAACTGACCTTTTTTGATATTGATCGTTTTGCCCGTTTCGGCTGCAGCTTCGAGCAAACTGGTTTGTCGACATAAAAATGCAGGTATTTGAAGCACATCCACGTATTTTGCTGCGATAAAAGTTTCTTCTTCAGAATGAATATCAGTTACAATCGGTATTTTGTATTGATCACCGATCTCCTTTAAAAATTCCAATGCTTTGATGTCACCGATCCCGGCAAATGAATTTTTACTGCTACGATTGGCTTTGCGATAAGATGATTTAAATATGAAAGGAATTTGGAGATCATCCACCAGGGGTAATAATGTTTCGACGACCTGATGCAACAGTACGGGATCGAAAAAATCAAGACCGTCGGTGACGCCGTGAAATATATCGAGGAGAAGAAGTAACGGATGTCCACCAGGAGGCGCGTTGTCATTACAGGGATGTCGGTCGTGACGGCCTTGGGCTTTGACACGTCCGAATTTTGGGAACGCCTCTGCGCCGGCAAGAGCGGCATCGGTCCTTTGCAGTGCTTTGATTGCTCCGATTTCAAGGTGAACTTTGGCGGTGAAGTCAAGGATTTTCGCCCCGAAGATCATTTTGATCCTAAGGAGGCGAAGCGTCTTGATCGTTTCAGCCAGTTCGCATTGGCCGGTGCTCAGAAAGCGATTAAGCAGTCTGGTATCGACTTCAAAAATGTCGACGATCCTTACCGGTGTGGAGTCATTATTGGCAGTGGCATCGGTGGTCTGAATGAAATTGAAGAACAGCACTCGAAGCTGTTCGACCGCGGACCGACTCGAGTGTCGCCGTTCATGATTCCCAAGCTGATGGTGAACGCCGCCAGCGGCAACATTTCCATCCTGACCGGCGCGATGGGCCCCAATACGGCCGTCGCAACCGCCTGTGCGTCGGCGACCCATGCCATGGGTGATGCACTCAACGCGATTCGATACGACATGGCCGATGTCATGCTGACCGGCGGTTCCGAGGCGGCGCTCTGTCCGTTGGCCGTGAACGGGCGCTTTCCGTTCGTGCCCGGCAGCTCTCTCGAAACGCCGCTCGACGATTTCGCCAAGCTGTTCGCGCCGGGCGGCCTGCTCGACGGCTTCTTCAACACCCAGCTCAGGCCCTACGTCGACACAACCGGCAAGGTGTGGAAGCCGCAGGCGGCTGACGGCGTCGCTGCACC
>CALMKY010000609.1 GCA_937867195.1 uncultured Saprospiraceae bacterium
GATTTAATGATGGCTAATTTTTCAGGTCCTGTAAACGGAAGTCTTATTTCAAAATTGGTCATTAAAAATTTTTGCCCGCTGAGTTGATTAAATGAAAGTTGGTATTGGCTTGCTATTTTTTCTAATTGAGTATAATAAAAGCCATGAACAAAACCCATATTCCCGATGAGGATTGGGCTGAATTCATTGGCCCCTTCACCATATCGTGCATGATGCATGACACGGAAAGCAAAGGTCACAGGTTTGGTCCACCAATATTTTCTATAATCTGCGGTCGTAGCAAAAAAATTATAACCACTGAAATAACGTTCGATTTCAAAACGGTACCGATATCCATTCATAGGGGATGCTATACCGAAATATGAATTATCTCCTACATACGCCAGACCGGCATTGAAAAAACCGGTTCTTTTAATGAGGTACCCCCCCAAATTGATATAATCACCTTCGATCGGTATTCGCTTACGGGGATCTTTTAAAACAGGATTGTAACTGACTGGATCATAATAGGTGGGATACCGATCCAATCTGAAGGATCTGTAGTTGGCCGAGATACTGGTTTCAAACCGCTGAGTCGTCGATATTGGATATTGAGCAAACAGGCCTGCCTGATCTTCATAGATACGCAGTATATCCAGATCTTCTTTGATGACTGGTATTTTACTAACACCGATCAGTAAGCTATCATTTCTGTAACTTACCCCACCCGTCTGAAAAGGAATATGCGAGAGCGTCGATCCCCAGGCAATTCGATGTTTGCTATTGACATAGGTGATTTGTCCACCGAAATCATAAATATCACCATTCAATGCAAGGGTAGTTCCTACCTGATGATTACCCAATAAATCTGAGAATAACATCTGCACTCCACCCGCTAGGCCTGTACGGGTGCCAAAAGTACCGGTGCCGACACCTAGTCCCGTACTACCACCGATATAATCCAATTTAAATTTATTATTCAATAATTGATCCCGAAAGGTTGCCTGTAAGCTGTCTTTTGCGAGAGAAGATTGAATAAAATCAGGCGAATGATTCAAATGATCACCGACTATATTATTTTGTCCGAGATTGAATATGGGTAATGTACCGGTTTCCTGATCGATGCTGTGTGGATCTACCTCGCGATTCAAAAAACGATCCTGGCTGGCACCATAGATTGAAAAACTATTTTTCCCGTAATAAGAATAAATGATCCGATCTCTTTTTCGGGACACACTGATGGCCGGTGAATATTCTGTAATACCACTGACACCGGATAAAAAATCGGTCATTTGGAAAATCTTATGATCAGATACTTCATATCGATACAGATTTCTATATCCATCGTGATCAGATAAAAAATAAATATTACCCTCTTCGTCAAATTCAGGATCCAGATTATTGGCACCATAAAAAAAATCTATTATTTGAGATTGACCTGTACTCAAATCCATCGTAGCCAGATTCATTGTATACTTACCATTGACTTTGCCCCGGTCGATACTGAGTTGATCTGTGGCGTACACTATTTTTTTACCATCGGCAGACCAATTGGGTTGAATCTCACTGTACACGTCGTTGGTAAGTTGTCTTAGTTTTTTTGATTTAAAATCGTATTGGAATAAATCATTATGACCCTGGACTAATCCAGCAAAGACTATGGATCCTCCATCCGGACTCCATGCCGGATTCGCCAATGCAGGAAGATCTTTAAATTTGATTACTTCTTTTGTAGTTCCGGTATTGACATCTGTGATGACGAGCGCATTGCCTCCCTTTTGATATGCTATGAAAGCAAACTGTTTACTATCGGGGCTCCAGGATCCTGATGATTCCAGATAGTTGAGATCGTCCAGATGACCATTCTTTGCCGTACTTACTATTTTGCGAATGGATTTACCTGTATTGGCATCCGCCAGGAATAAATCAGTAGAAAATAAATCTTTCTCTGATAAGTAAATGATATATTTTCCATTTGGACTCAAGGAGGGTGATACATTGATCAGACCCCCATTCAGTTTGGATGATACTAATTCTTTGCCAATAAAACGTTCCTTTTTTTCACCGAGAAATGGTTCGTAATAGGTGCGGATCGAATTTTGAAACCGGGTCGATAACTGGTCGATCGTCAATCCAAGAGTCAATACACTAGCGTTTTGTAAACCGTATATTGCAGTATTGACCAACATGGGCTTGATGATATCGTCACCGTACAATCCTGTTAATACTGACCAGAATGCCTGGCCATACCGGTAAGGAAAATAAGTAGGATTCTGTAATTGAATGAAATTCGGAACATTATTATTCATTACGGCATCCCGCATCCACATTGCCGTAAAAGGATCTATCCTGCCCAGAGACATGTACTCAGCCAAACCCTCTACCATCCACAAAGGGAGGTTTTGCATATTTTTTGATGAAGATGAATCACCGTTGCTGATCAGGTTGTATTGAAATGCATGTACCAGTTCATGACCGATCACATGCCATGTTTGTTGATGCGTCATGGTAAATGGAAAGATGACCCGGTTGCGAAATACTTCCGTGACACCCCCGGTGCCAACCCCGATATCTCCTCCTATGGCATTTGTTTGCTGGAAATCAGCATGATCATTATAGAGCAATACCGGATTCTTATAAAAGGAAGTATCCTGAAATACTTTTTGATGCATGCGATACCATTCTTCCGACCACGATGCGATGCGATTGAGAGATTCTTTATTTTCTACATAATGATAAATTCTGAAATGAGGAGTCTCATATTGTTTAAATGGAAATGATGTATAATGTGGTTTATTGCGGCCAAAATATTGGCCAAACGAAACAGTAACCGTACCCAGGATCGCCAGGATGATCAAGCATACAGAGTGTAGTAAGTTTTTCATATGGCGACCATATTTAAATATTAGGCGATTCCTCAGATTCAATTAATAACCAAATATCGGCAAGATTCAGATGCTAAGGAAAGGTTAAATTATTAGTATTGCTTGAGTTTATTGCCTCCCGGAATCCGCGCAGATAACCTGCATATGACTTTCAGAGATGATTCATTATCGTCAATGACGCTTATTCATTTGAATATTTCCTTGATAACGCTTTTATATTGATCAAATGTATTCAGATTATGATGATCCCCTCCTTGTATAATGTAGAGGCTATCCCCTGGTTTCAAATCCTGTTCCAATCTAAGTGCCGATGACAGCGGCACTACCCAATCATCTGTACCGTGAAAAATGACTACCGGGCAAGTCACATTTTTTAAGGCGGCCATATTATTAAATGAATAGTGATATCGAAAAGTACGACTTAACGGTTGCAACCAGGGAAACATCGCCCCCTTAATCTCATCAAAAGGTGTCTCTAAGATGAGTTTTGTCGGCGGATATTTTGAAGCCAATACGATGGCCGTAGCCGTGCCAATCGACCGTCCATAATAGATCGTGGTATCGTATTTCAAATTTATTTGTACCCAATTCAGTACCCGTACAGCGTCTTGATACATACTCTGCTCAGTACATGCCCCATTGCTTTTTCCATACCCCCTGAAATCATACATCAGTACATCATAACCCAAACCAATAAAATCTTCAGCATATTTTCCCCATCTCGATAGATTCCCACGATTTCCATGAAAGTAAAGGATCAATCCTTTGGGGTGATTCGATTTAAAATGCAGGGCATTGAGCAGTACGTGATCACCTACTGGTATATTGATTTCTTCAAAGGTTTGGTCAAAATGGTATTTGTAATCTTTATTTAATGGGATAGATTGAAAAAAAATATAATCCTGAAACAAGATAAATAGGATATAGCTTAAAACATAAAATGAGGATAATATCCATCCAATTTTTTTTAATATGCTCTTGGCTTTAGACAAATTTTATTTTAATTAACGAGAATAGATAAGAATCGTTTTTGAAACGAAAATAAACTTTCTTACATTCATCAATTCAAATTTAAAATCGAATATGAAAAAACTCATTTCTACCATCCTTTCATTTATCATTATCATCAGCCTGTACGCTCAACCTGTAGAGCGTCTCATCAAAGTGCATGTATCTCCTGATCATAAAGACTGGACGTATCAGCCCGGAGAAAAAACAAATTTCAGGGTGAGTGTGACCCAAAATGAAGAACTGATTCCAAACTGTAAAATCAAATATGAGATCGGTTTAGAAAAAATGAACCCTATGAAAAAAGATTCTATGATATTATCCAATGGATCTACAACCTTGGAAGCGGGCACCTTGAATGCAAGTGGATTTTTACGCTGCATCGTCACGGCAACGATCGATGGTAAAGATTATCGTGGACTAGCAACCGCGGGATATAATCCTAATGATATAAAACAAACTGTATCCTATCCGGGTGATTTTTTGAGTTTTTGGGATAGTGCTAAGATAGCTCTTGCCAAAATACCGTTGGATGCACGCATGACTTTATTGCCCGATCGATGCTCCGAAAAATACAATGTATATCATGTCAATATCCAAAATTTCCGGGATGTAAATAATAATACGGTTAGATTGTACGGTATACTTTGTGTGCCAAAGAAAGAAGGCAAGTATCCGGCATTACTCAGGGTGCCAGGCGCCGGTGTAAGGCCCTATGCAGGTGATGTTGCCATGGCTGATCGGGGTATTATTACATTGGAGATCGGTATACACGGTATCCCGGTCAATATGGATCAAAGTGTATATCTCAATCTTGGAGCTGGTGCTCTTGCAAGCTATTGGACTTATAATATGGATGATCGCGATCGCTACTATTATAAGAGAGTCTATCTTGGTTGTGTGAGGGCCAATGATTTTATATTTTCATTGCCACAGTTTGACGGACAACATCTTGCGGTTACCGGTGGTAGTCAGGGTGGCGCTCTTTCTATTGTCACAGCAGGTCTCGATCCTCGTGTAAAATATCTCGGCGCATTTTATCCGGCACTCAGTGACCTTACAGGATATCTCAACAATCGTGCCGGCGGCTGGCCTCATATGTTTGATAAGAATAATCCCCAGCATATAACCGATGCAAAGATTAAAACCACTGCTTACTATGACGTAGTTAATTTTGCCCGGCAGATCAGAGTACCCGGCGTTTACTCCTGGGGATATAATGATGAGACTTGTCCACCAACATCCATGTATTCTTCATATAATCTGATATCAGCTCCAAAAGAACTATGGTTGTACCAGGAGACAGGGCATTGGACCTATCCTGAGCAGACAGAGAAGATGAATAATTGGTTGTATGAGATGCTGAAGAAGTAGGGTTCAATCTGTATTGAATAATCAACTTAAATTGAACTTTCAGTTGTAATTTTCACTTCCCCATACACCGGCCTCAATACACTCACCCCCAGAGGTGGAATATTCAATTCAAATGAATTCAATCTAAAATGCTTGGGTTCTGTGGTCACCAGAATATCCTTATCATTGATCGCACCACTACCCCAATAACGCTTATCATCTGAATTAAGTATTTCGTGTAATGCATCACAGGGAGGACATCCCAGCCGATAACCATTGCGTGGCACCGGAGTAAAATTGCATACGATGACCAGGAAGTCTTTGGGATCTTCAGCTTTGCGAATAAAAGAGATCACGGATGAGTCTACATCGTTGCAATCGATCCATTCAAATCCTTCACTCTTATATTGGTTTTGATGGAGAGCCGGTTCGTGACGGTACAGTGCATTGAGATCTTTGATTAGATTCTGAACACCGAGATGTGAGTATTCACTCAGCAGCGGCCAGTCGACGCTGCCATCAAACTTCCATTCCCTGAATTGGGCAATCTCTCCACCCATAAATAAAAGTTTGGAACCCGGATGTGTGTACATATATCCAAACATAGACCGAAGGTTTGCAAACTGTTGCCAATAATCACCTGGCATCTTACCGATTAAAGACGATTTACCATGTACTACTTCATCATGTGAAAATGGCAATGTAAAGTTTTCAGTAAAGGCATACACCATACTAAATGTGAGTGTATTCTGATGGTAGCGACGGTAAAATGGATCGGTTTTAAAATAACTCAAAGTATCGTTCATCCATCCCATCATCCATTTTTTACCGAAGCCCAGACCTCCTAAATAAACTGGTCGTGACACCCTAGCGAATGACGTTGATTCTTCCGCGATCGTTTGCACGTCAGGAAAGGCGGAGTACACCGCGAGATTAAAATCTTTGAGGAAGGAGATGGCAGCCAGATTTTCATTGCCTCCATGGATATTGGGTTCCCATTCACCATGTTGACGCGAATAATCTAGATAGAGCATGGAAGCAACGGCATCGACACGCAATCCATCGATATGATAATGATCGAGCCAGTACAAAGCACTTGAGATCAGAAAGGATCTTACTTCATTGCGTTCATAATTAAAGATGAGACTCTTCCAATCAGGATGATAACCTTTGCGACGATCGGGGTTTTCATAAACAGCGGTACCATCAAAATTTCCCAATCCGTGTGCGTCTTCGGGAAAATGAGATGGCACCCAATCGAGGATTACACCGATCCCTTCTGCATGAAATGCATCGACCAGTTTTTTAAAATCCTGAGGAATACCAAAGCGACTCGTCGGAGCAAAATAACCCAATGATTGATATCCCCAACTTGGTTCGTAGGGATGTTCCATCACAGGTAAAAATTCAACATGAGTAAAACCCATCTCCTTTACATACGGGACCAGTTGCTCGATATGTTCCTGATATGAAAATGAGCGATCTTCATGCCAGGGCCTTCGCCAACTACCCAGATGAACTTCATAGACAGACATGGGTCGATCCAGCTTATGCATTTCTCCCCTCACAGACATCCATTGAACATCATTCCAGGTATAATCAGTGGCCCATACTTTAGAAGCTGTATACGGTGGGTTTTCTGCAAATCGTGCATAGGGATCTGCTTTCTCAGTGACGATGCCTTGATGACTCGAGTAGATTCGATATTTATATGTATCGCCGGCTTTGATACCCGGAATAAATCCTTCCCAGATACCTGAGCTATCCCATCGCACATTCAATACATGTTCATCACCGGCCCAGTAATTGAAATCACCAATGACCGTTACAGCTTTAGCTGCCGGAGCATACACAGCAAAATAAGCACCCGCTTCTCCATCAACCTCCATCAGATGCGATCCAAAATGGTCGTACAGTCTGAAATGCTTACCTGATTTGTACAAGGCAATATCAAAATCAGAAAATAGTGAATATGGTTTTACTCGATTCGGCATGAGCGAAAGATAAGGATTTATTAAAACACATCGTTACCATAGAAACATTTCAAATAGAAAAAACGATTGATTATAATGGAAACCTTACAATCTATATAAAAAAACAAAATTCAATAAATCTATGCGACACCGGGTGTTTTATTTCCTGAACCTGGAACTATACTTATCGGTTATTCGGCAATTCCTTACCCAATTCTGAGTACATCAATTCCTCTGTCTTGATCAATTTCTTGATTTCGATAAGATATTTAATTCGTCCGGTGCTGGTCTCGGTTTTCATAACGGATTTTACTTTTGCTCCCGGGTGATTTTTATCAAATCCTGCCTGCACTTTCTCGGGTAATTTTTCAAAATCCATTTCGATACTGGTCTCTGTCCACTTCCCTTTGTCGGTAAATCTCGCTTTTTGTAAGAGGTCATTCGAAATGAAAGTAGCAATAAAGGCATGATCCCCATCTTTTTCCCATTTTACATCAGATGCTTCAGGAAATTTTGCATCGAATGCTTCGATGACGGCTTCCGGAGGTTTATTGCTTAAAAGTAAAAATGATATAAAAAGGGTTTTAAAACCTGTAATGAAAAGTTGGATCATGATGAATCGTTTTTATTTAGTTCGGTGAATAATTAATACGATAAAAATAGGGATTTATTGTTGAATTTAAGCTGATTTTCATGTTCCATCCTCCTATGGTCCTTTTCAAAACTTATTGGTTTATTCTTACATTTGTGATATGACTAAAGTTACATGGCAAGGTGTCTATCCGGCCCTGACGACCAAAATGAAGGACGATTACAGCATCGATTATTCAGGATTTAAAAATCATTTGGAATTCCAGATTGCAAATGGCATTCATGGCGCTATCCTGGGTGGCAGTCTGGGCGAGGCGAGTACCCTTGAGAAATCAGAAATCCTTTCATTATTGGAATCCGCAAAAGAAGTTGCTAACGAACGAATTCCGATATTAGTCAATATAGCAGAATCATCTACTTCCCATGCGGTGGAACTTGCTAAAAATGCTGAATCGAATGGAGCCGATGGACTCATGCTTTTACCCCCGATGAGGTATAAAGCCGACGATCATGAGACGGTGATGTATTTTAAAACCGTTGCCGAAGCTACCTCCTTACCGATCATGATTTACAACAATCCTCATGATTATAAGATTGCGGTTACGATCGAAATGTTTGAGCAACTCACCTTACATCCCAATATCCAGGCAGTAAAGGAAAGCTCAAGAGATATTACCAACATCACAAGGATGATCAATGCTTTCGGCACCCGCTTTAAAATACTCGGTGGCGTGGATACACTTGCATTAGAAAGCATCGCCGCAGGATCCGATGGTTGGGTTGCAGGTTTGGTCAATGCTTTCCCGGCAGAGACCGTTACCATATTTAACTTGGTCAAAAAAGGCAGGATCGAAGATGCCCTGAAAATTTACAGATGGTTTATGCCTTTGCTTGAATTGGATATTCATCCAAAACTGGTACAATATATCAAACTCGCAGAAGCAGCTGCAGGAGTTGGCACGGAAAATGTAAGACCCCCCAGGCTAAAACTTACCGGCATTGAAAGAGTGCAGATACTTTCTGTCATTAATGATGCATTACAGTCAAGACCCAATCTGAAAATATATGAAATCTAATCAAATTCCAATTTGACAACTTTGTTCAATATTACCACAGTTGTGTGATCCATTAAATTGTCAATTCAATTGTAATTTGTTAATTTGTAATTCGTAAATTAAATATGGTTACTGAAAATATTATTGGCTATTCCACAAAAAGCGGCCATTCTTTTCTTCAAGGCGTCGATCCTTCGACCGAAACATATCTCGAAGAGAAATTTTCGATTGCCGATCAGGCTGTGATCCATGAAGCGCTCGATAAAGCAGTGGATGCCTTTGCTATATATAAAAAATGGAAACCATTCCAAAGAGCAGACTTATTGGATACCATAGCACAAAACATAATGAATCTGGGTGATACCCTGGTGAAACGGGCAAGCCTTGAGACGGGATTACCCGAAGCGCGCATTACAGGAGAAAGAGCCCGGACAGTAGGTCAATTAAAAATGTTTGCCAATGCAGTACGGACAGGTAAATGGGAAGAGAATTTTATAGACCATGCAGAACCGGAAAGACAACCATTACCTAAGCCGGATTTGAGAAAGCAATTAATTGCATTGGGGCCAGTGGTTGTATTCACTGCAAGTAATTTCCCATTAGCTTATTCCACTGCAGGTGGTGATGTAGCAAGTGCCTTGGCAGTAGGTTGTCCGGTCATCGTCAAAGCACACGAATCTCACCCCGGTACCAATGCCTTGGTTGCAGGTGCTATCGTAGATGCTTGCAAGCAACACCATGCACCGGATGGTCTGTTTTCTACACTCTATGGATATGGACCTGAATTAGGTCAGGCTTTAATCAAGGATCCGCGCGTCAAGGCAGTAGGGTTTACAGGATCGTATCGGGCAGGTAGAGCCATTATGGACAGTGCGGCCACCAGACCGGATCCCATACCCGTGTATGCAGAAATGGGCAGTCTCAATCCTGTGGTGATTACCGCTTCAGCCATGCAAGCTCGTGCACAAACTATTGGTGATGCATTGGGCGCATCTATGACGATGGGCACAGGACAGTTTTGCACGAAACCCGGATTGATGATCATTGAAGAAAATAGCAAAGCCGATGATTTTATTTCTGCTCTTGAAAAGAAAATTGAATCGACAGCTGCCCTTCCAATGCTCAATACAAGAATAAAAAGTAATTTTTTAAAATCATTAACCGATCTCTCCAAAGAAACAAAAGTCATCAATTATAATGCTGAACCTAAGATCCAGGTCCATCCAGCCATCGCCATGGTGTCGGGTGATGAATTTCTACTTACCCATTCATTACATGATGAAGTGTTTGGACCATTTGCTGTGGTGATTCGTTGTAAAAATGCAGATCAGATTAAAAGGGTGCTGTCTTCATTAGGTGGTCAATTAACCGGTACGATATGGTCTGAACCCGGTGATTCACAGAATGAATCCATCATCGAAGCACTCGAATCCATCTCTGGCCGGTTGATCTGGAATGGAGTGCCTACCGGAGTAGAGGTAGCTGATAGTATGATGCACGGTGGGCCATTCCCATCCACGAGTCATCCTTTTTTTGGAGCAGTCGGCATCGGTGCATTGAAAAGATGGACCAGGCCCGTTGCTTATCAAAATTTTCCGATGGAATATTTACCGCATAATTTAAAATAATCGAATCATCGGATCACTCCTATCAAAGCATTTTTGACATGATTTCTTTCATCATTTTATAAGCTACCATGGCGGTCATATCGTGAACATCGCGTGCCGGATTGTATTCTACAATATCTGCACTCAGGATCGGAACGGTGATGGTTTGTAAAATTTGAATCAGTTGACGGCTACTCAAACCACCGGGTTCATGATGGGAAACTCCGGGCGCAAAAGCAGGATCCAATGCATCCAGGTCTAATGAAATGTACAAAGGCGCTGTTAGCTTATGAATAAATTCAAAAGAAAAATCCTTCATTTCTACCATTTGAATGCCATATCGATGGGCCTGATCGAGATGATGCTTCGTCATCGTACGGATCCCCACTTGAGTAAGTGATTGAATGCAACCATCCTCCAACAACCTCGCGAAAGGAGAAGCGTGTGAATATGGATGGTCTTCAAAATTTTGATACGTATCGGTATGGGCATCGATGTGCAGTATGTTTAATTTACCAACATGACCGGATATGGCTTTGACGACCGGATATGAGATTGAATGATCACCTCCCAAGGTGATCAGCTGAGATCCATCTTTTGATTCAGCAGAAATTTTTTCAAAAATGGTATTAAAAGCATCTGCGGGATTCAAATGATTAAACACAATATCACCTGCATCATGATATGTTTCACCGCTTTTAATGTACTTCCCATTTTCAGCATAGTAATTTGCCGAGCCATCTGTTTCCATATGGCGTATTCTCCTGGGAGCCAATGCCGGTCCCCGGAGAAAGGAAGAATTCAAATCGAAGGGTACCCCGATTAACTTAATCATAATCCCATGTAATTATTTTGGTTGGAAAATTAACAATAATGTATAGATATAGCTCATGGTTTGAATTGAAAATCAATCTAAGTGAACAAAAACAAACCTATGAGACATATTAAGTCAATATGGAATGTGCGGACCAGGAAATTAATCTTCACTGATCATGATGACTTTCTCTTTACGTTGTCTCCAATAAAGGTACATCCATCCTAAAAATGCTAAGGCTGCAGAAAAATAAAACATAATCGATACTTTATGGGTATCATTACCTACATACGATCCTGAGATAAAAGCTCCACTTCCAATGGCCACTTCCAACGATATGTACATCGTCGCCATGGCCCGGCCGCGCTTATCTTCTTCACCCAGATCAATTGTCCAGGCGCTGATCGCCGGAAAAAATATACCGACTCCTAAACCAAAAAAGATAGAGCCGATATAAAACAAATGCTTTTCATGCGCATTGGCAAATATCAACATGGATATGATCAGCACCCAAATAGAAAATAAAATAACCGGCACACGACCAATGCGGTCAGCAATCTTTCCCGCAAAAAAACGCGTAGAGATACTGGATATGGTAAACAAAGTAAAATACAATGCACGGTTGCCTACTTGCAGCTGATCGCTTAAGTCTGAACACAAGGTCAATACCACCCCATATGAAAAATAAGAAGCAATCATGACGATCACGACCGGGATGATTAATGGATCGAAAATATCTTCTTTACTTACTTTCAATAAAGAAGGTTTGAATTTTTGTCTTTCCTTTAATGATTCAGGTAGCTGGATCAGTATGATCATGGACAGCATGGCCATAACCGATGAAGTATAAAACATTGCGTTATGACCCCAATTCTTCACAATCCAACTCCCAATGGGCGGAGAAGCGGATGAACCGATGCTGGCACAAATACCCATGATACCCATGGCTTCTGCTCTTCTCAATAAGGGAGCGACATCAGCTACATAAGCAGTAGAGGCCGTAGGTTTAAAACCAGTAGAAAATCCATGAAGAAATCGGATAATCAAAAACCCAATCACGGTATGCCATATCGGATACAGGATACCACAAATAATACAGGCTGCGACACCAAAATACATCACCGGAATACGTCCGATCGTGTCTGCCAATTTACCACTGAAAGGTCTGGACGCACCCGCTGTCAATGTAAACAATGCAATGATTAAACCGATGTATTGCCCGCCACCCAATGATCTGAGATAATTAGGCAATTCAGGAATCATCATATTAAAGCTACCAGCAAACAAAGCATGAGATAAACTTAACAATAGAAATGGACCCGTAAATAATTTTTGATCGTTCCGATCGCCTGGCATTATACAAAGATAAGCACATCAAAGTCATGAATCGATTCCGATAAAATGCCCTGCATAGAAATACTAACATAAAAATCTATTCTATCCAAGGTATGTATCTTTGCAAAATGGCTTATACGGAATCTACTATGTTGCCTCTTGGAACAGAAGCCCCTGAATTTAGTTTACCGGATGTAGTATCCGGCAATCTCTATTCCCTAGATCAATTAGCTTCGAAAAAAGCCACCGTGATTATGTTTATTTGTAACCATTGTCCTTACGTAATTCACGTCTTGCCCGAGATGATCAAATTAGCACAGGATTATAAATCCAGGGATGTGGCATTTGTCGCCATCAGCAGCAATGATGCGATCCGGTATCCTGATGATGCTCCGGATAAAATGAAAATTAAAGCCAAATCAATGAATTTTCCATTTGTCTATTTATATGATGAAACCCAGGCGGTAGCAAAATCTTATGATGCAGCCTGTACGCCGGATTTTTATTTATTTGATGGATCACGAAAACTGGTCTATCGTGGTAGACTTGACCAGTCTAAGCCAAAAAACGATCTGCCTCTCAATGGTCAGGATCTTAGACGTGCTCTCGACCAGGTATTATCAGGTTTTCCTGTTAGTGAGAAACAATACCCCAGTGCCGGATGTAGTATTAAGTGGAAATAATATCCCATTTTTTTACTGCATAAATGATCATTGGTCGGAAATGGTAACTTGTCAAATGAAGAAGACATCACATATGCTTCATCAACGGATTCACTACACCGTAAAAAGCTTTCTTAGGCTGCAAATCCTTATCAAATAATAATGGATAATCTTTCCTTCCCAAGACAGGAAAGTTATCAAGCCAACTGCTGCGATCCGAAATATTCCAGAAGGTCACGGACTGCAACGTGTTTTTATGTTTTCTAAAAATATCGAATATGGTTTTGTATTGTTCTACTTGTAGCTGTTCCTTTTCAGGGGTATATTGTATGAGACTGTCCGCAGGTGTTCGTTCGCGGCGACCATGCTCTTTAGGATATACCGAAACATCCAATTCAGTGATTTGTACCTTGAGTTTTAATTCACCAAACTTTTTAAGAGTCGATTCCAGTACATCTGCTGTGGGCTCATAGATAGACCAATGACCTTGCAGGCCAATTCCATGAATGGGTACACCTCTTTCTTTAAGCTCTTTGACGAGTTTAAATATTTTTTCTCTTTTGATTGCATTGGTTTCATTGTAATCATTATAAAACAATAATGCGTTTGGGTCAGCATCATGAGCCCATTGAAATGCTTTTGCAATATACTCTTCTCCGCAAATTTTATAAAAAGGGGAATTCCTGTAAAATTCATTCGGACTATCGGAGATCGCTTCGTTCACAACATCCCATGCATAGATTTTTCCTTTATACCGGGAAACGACGGTCGTTATATGATCATGTAACCTTTGCAATAAAATTTCTTTACCCACCGTATCACCTTTCTCGTTTTTAAAAAACCAATTGGGCGTCTGGTTATGCCAGCAAAGCGTATGGCCCCGCATCCACATATGATTTCTTTCTGCAAATGCCCAGATGGAATCACCGCCCGCAAAATTGTATTGAGTATCCCGGGGGTGAATAGGTCCCATCTTCATCGCATTTTCAGCTGTAAGGCTATTAAACTGTTTTTTGATTAGATCTGCCTCATCGGTATGCAATGCCCTGGGGGAGACAGCTACTCCTATTCTAAAATAATCTTTATACAACTGAGCCAGGCTCACTGGTTGATTTTGACCGATTCCCTGCAGTGAAATAAAAAGTATAATTACAAAGTTTATTCTTATCATATCTAAACCTGATTTATTCGTCCGATCGAACAATACACAATACTAAACGATGACCATTTGAAGGATACTATTAATTGATGTCTTTTCCTCCTTTTAATTTATCCATCATATCCTGAAGCGATTTCTTTGCATTGTCAGTGGTGGCCAATGCCATCGCTTTCGATACAGCATCCATGGCTTTAGGGTAATCCCCTTTGGCTGAAAATGCATACGCCAGGGCTTGCAACATCGGGATTGAATTGGAAAATTTAGATAATGCGCCCTGAACCACGGTTAACGCCCGGTCCGCACGTTTAGCTCCGATTAAGTTTCTGGCATATTGTTGATATTGATTGTCATTGGCATAATTCAAGGCTTCATTCATGACACTGTCGGCCTGATTCATTTTATTTAGTTTGGTATAGGCAGTGGCCAAATTGCTCAGGGTATTGTATGATTTTAATCCGGCTGCTCTTTGCGACCAGGCCAGGGCTTCGTCCAGATTGATATTTTTGTTGAGACAATATTGTGCGGCTTGTACCAGATTGAGTTGATTAAATCCTGCCCTGCTGGTTACCTGGTCTCTCAGACGGGCAATGACTATATTCTCTACATCTACCTCTACTTTGAATGGAATGGCCAGTTTTTCCCATTCCAATGCGATGGTGCAGGATTTTTCTTTATGATCAATAAACTCATATTTTAAAAATTCAACACTGTGGTCCAATGTCATTGGATGTACATTGACCTTCAACACATCTTTACCGGGATCATAATAAAAACTTCCCCACGACTCCGTCTCCGAATTAAAAATTAATGTTGATGAGTCAGCACCGTAAGCTATAAATAAAGCATACGTTCCGGCTTTGATAGGATGACCTTCTATTTTAACATCGTGTTCAAAACTAATCGTCGTGTTTTCATTAGCTCCTGCTCGCCAGGGTGATGAATTTTTATTTGTAACAAAATTATTTACACTGAATCCGGGAGTTATCAATGATCCCCAAATCTTGCCTTCCCGCCCACTGACATCGGGTCTTGAATATTTGATGGTAATGCTGGTGATACCTACTTCTTCAGAAACCATCGCACGAGGGTTATTGGCCGCCGCAGGCATATCAAATTGAGAAAATGAATAAACCGTGCTCAACAGGCAAAAAGTTAATATGATAAATTTTGACATAATTTGTAAATAAATGGTGATTGAATATTTTTAAAGATTGACAGAATGAATCTACACATTCTTTCAAAACTATTTTAATGGTTAAATTTTCAATTAACAGAATATTAACCGTTGTGATGATGAACTATCCTATGGTCTTTGAAAATGAGTAGTTTAGGATATATTATTTTATTTCATAATTGAATTTATGCAATACCTGGTACCATCAATGCCAGATAAGGGTAGATTAATTCGTAACTTTGCCCGGTAATTTTATTCAAACACTATTAAATTATTAAAACATGGCAGAGCCAATCAGAGCATACAATGTGAAAACAAAAGAAAAAAACGTAGTAATGCACGACGCCGTCATTACTAAAACAGCACGCGGTGGTTATATGGCGCAAGGCAACGATGGTAAAGGAAATAAGTTAACCTGTCTCCTCGGCGAAGCAAAAGCAATACAAGCTGTTGCCGATGGAGTTGCTAAGAAAGGTTGGGAGTAATCCCCGATATCCATAATACAAAATATTCGTACTTCTATTATTACTTTTTTCAAGCTCAGACCTAGTCAAAGGTTTGACTTGTAATCGTATGGATCAGAGATCAGGTTTGTAAATTTCAGTTTGAAAGCCGCATCCAATCTTGCAATGCAAAATAAAATGCATTGCATCGATCATCATTTTTATCAAAAAACAGCATGGGTTCTGTCAATTCGATCTCCATATGACAGAAGAAACCATCTGCATCGAGATATCCATCGACCCGAGTAAATAATAAACCGTTGGGCAAGAAGGATAGGGTATGGTCTATTTGCTTTAACAAATCTTCGTTGGGAGTAAAGTCAATATGTTTTCCACCATATTGAAATTGAACCCTGAATTCATTAGCCTTTGGTTTTTTAAGGACTGAATGGCTGTATTTTTTATTGAAATAGATAAGTGATAATTCTCCGGATTGGATTATTTCATTCGAAAACCGCTGGATGATAAAATCCTGTTCTGAGATATACCGGTCGAATAAGGATTGCTTTTCAATTGCATCCGCTCTATCGATAGTAAAGGTTCTATAAGCTCCGGCGGATACTACTGGTTTGACGACTGCTTTATCCCAGGAATTTCTGAGCAGGAATGCATACAAATCCAAAGATTCATTTTGCCTGACCAATACACTGGGTGGAATCCTGATTCCTTTACTTTCAATTTCAAATAAATATTTTTTATCCAGGTTCCACCGAATGACCGGGACCGGATTCAGTACCTGAATGCATGCTTTTTCCAACCGATCAAGCCACCGGGAAAATTCTATTGGATTATAAAAATAATCCCAGGTAGAGCGAAGGATGACGACATCGTAATCAGACCAGTCAATTTCTTCATCGGTCCAAATACCGGCGTCAACCTGAATATTTTTTGATTGTAAAAAGCGCTGTACATATCGATCATCTTCTGTCAGATCGGGATAATCGGTACAAGTAACAAAAACCAAACGCATCGAAGATGGATGAATTACACTTTGGCCACGGGCCTGTATCCCGGCGTTTTATCGCTAATCGATCGCAATACGGACCTCATTTTTTCCACTAATTGATCTACCTGATCGGTATTGATGGTTAAAGGTGGCAATAGACGCAATACATTGGGATCAGCGGATGAACCTGTGAATACGCGTTCTTTGAATACCAGTTGTTTTCTAAATTCTGCTATGGAATGATCAAATTCGACACCAACCATCAAACCTTTCCCTCGTACCTCAATGACACCCGGCATACCGGTTACTTCTTGCATCAGGTATTCACCCACCTGAGCTGCGTGCCGGATCAAATCATCTTCTTCCATGACTTCCAGTACACCCAGGGCCGCAGCACATGCCAAATGGTTACCACCAAACGTAGTACCAATCAATCCGTGTTTCGGTTTAATGTCTTTTGAAATTAATACGCCACCAATAGGAAAACCATTGCCCATTCCTTTGGCCATCGTGATGAGATCCGGACGGATACCCTCATGATATTGAAATGCAAAAAACTGACCACTGCGACCATAACCACTCTGGATCTCATCCAGTATCAGTAAGGTATTGGTGCGTTTACAAATTGATTGCAATTCCAGCATAAACTCTGTGGTGGGTATGTGAATACCACCAATACCTTGTATGCCTTCAATTATTACGCAGGAATATTCATTCGTAGAGAGCGCTTCCTGTACTGCCTGTACATTATTGAGCTCACAAAAAGTCACCTCAAAGGTCTTATTTATTTCAGCCTTGATCTTTGGATCATCGGTTACATTACAAGCAGCGGAAGTACGGCCATGAAAGCTTTTCTTCATAGACAATACCTTCTTCCTTCCATTCTGAAATGAAGCAAGTTTAATCGCATTTTCATTGGCTTCTGCTCCACTGTTGATCAGGAATAATTGATAATCATCACAGCCACTGATCCTGCCCAATTTGTCAGCCAATTCCTTTTGTAAACTATTCAAGATGCTGTTTGAATAAAAACCCAGTTTCTGTAATTGTTTGGTGAGGCGCTGTACGTAATGCGGATGGGAGTGCCCAATCGAAATCACAGCATGACCGCCATAAAAATCGAGATATTCAATTCCTTTGGCATCGTAGACATAACACCCACGGCCTCGCACCGGCTCTATCTCGTAAAGAGGATACACATCGAAAAGATTCATGGAACAAAAATAATTTAAATTACAATGGATCAATACAAATTATGCACGTTTGACAGAGCAGCACGCTGATTTGAACTCTTTTCAGGCAGATTTAATACTTAACACTTTTTTTATTTCTTTAAATACAGATCTCTCCGGTGGATTGCATTCTCTCTTACGTCCAGGTAAAAGAAATTAAAATCTGCAATATGAAAATTATTGCTCAAAAAAAGAAAACTGTTGGGAAAAACCGGCTTGTGTACCCACAGCAGATTTCCGTGAATTTGTGCATCGACTCGCTGTGGTTTGATTCCATTCTCAAACTTTTGGAATACCGCCCCTTTGCTGTGCATTTTATCATAATAGGTATAATCCGTTTTCCAGCTCAGTGGATTGACGACCATCACAGGGTTTTCTTTGGCTAAATATTTAGGAGTATGATCGAATTTATAGGTCCGCCAGGTATTGATGCAAGTCAAATCATCAGCCGACGTGCATACAGGCAAATTATGAAAGTAATGGATCGGTATGGGTATTCCGGGAAGATATGCTACGACCAGTTTGGATTGCAGCGGGGTGCCATCAAAAAACTCCTTTACCAATTTCATACCATGTGTAGTACCCTGGCTATGGCCTGCGATGATGATGGGCCGGTCCTGATTAAAATGTTTTAGATAATATAGAAAAGCATCGCGCACATCATTGTATGCCAAATTAAAAGCCTGGAAAGCTCTTGCTGTATCTTTTGAAAAATACGAATCGTAATGTGCCTGCCTGTACCTGGGTGCATAAATGCGTCCTACCTGATTAAAAATACTTGCCTGATATTTGATAGACGACCGGTCCGTGATATTATTAATCTTTTGATTGTCGATGGCCGCATTCCAAAGTGGACGATCCCGGTGTGCCAGCATAGAAGTGGGATACAGGAAAAAAATATCCACACCTCCATCTTCTACCGGGGCTTTACCATCGGGTGAAAGATCTGCATTATCTTTTTTAGTAGGAAGTGAGGCCCAGTTTTTTGGATCTGAATAATCAACAGGTTTATCTTCATTTAATACCTGCTTGGTGGGTGCACAGGATATCGAACATAACAGGATAAAAACGAAAAGCATTTTCATTGGCCGCAAAAATAGGATGATTACTTTTATTAAATACGAATTAGTCATTACATTAGATTTATATTTAGGAAATAAAAAAATATGCAGTTCAATAAGTTTATTCCGATGCTGATCACATTAACTACGATGAATGCGGTTGCTCAAATTTCAATGCCTCTTTACGAAGGAACAATTCCCAACAATATTCCCGGAGTGGTATCCAATGAACAGATCGTATCAGGCGGGAATAAGTTTATACTCCATATCACACATCCGGAAATCTACGTTTATCTTCCGGATAAAAAAATCAATACCGGCAAAGCTGTGATCATATGTCCCGGAGGAGGATATTCCGGATTGGCCATCGACCACGAAGGTCATGCCATTGCCAAAAAATTACAGGCCAATGGGATCACCGGAATCGTTTTAAAAAACAGGGTACCGGATCCAATAAATAATATTGACAAAAGTATTGCACCTCTTCAGGATGCCCAGCGAGCCATTCAATTAGTACGACAGCGTGCAGCAACCTGGTCCATCAATCCAAATAAACTAGGTATTCTGGGTTCTTCTGCCGGAGGTCATCTGGCATCGACAGCAGCTACTCATTTCAAGAACGCAGTCATTGACAATCCCGGCCAGATTAATCTTAGACCTGATTTTGCAATCTTGAATTATCCGGTCATCAGCTTTGCGGATAGTATTACCCATAAAGGATCCAGGGACAATCTTATTAAAAAAAATGGTGTCCTCGATCCGGAACAAGTCAAATTATACAGTAACGAACTGCAGGTAACCGATCAAACACCACCTGTCTTTATTACGCACGCACTCGATGATCAGGTGGTACCCATCGCCAACAGTATTGTTTTTATTGCTGCCTGTGATCAACATAAAGTTCCGGTAACTTCATTTTTTTATACACGAGGTGGACATGGGTTTGGCATGCTCAATCCTGCTGCAGAAAAACAATGGATAGATGATTGTCTTCAATGGATTAAATCATTGAAATAGAAAAGTCATGTCTAGATCCTTTATTTATCATCATCAGGATTTGCCGGTCCTGGCCAAAATATTGATCAACGATCACCCCGATACGATCAAATGGGCTTTCTACGGTCAAATGGGTGCTGGAAAAACCACCTTGATTAAAGAGATGATTCAATATCTTGGTTCGGAGGATGCTGGTTCAAGCCCTACTTTTTCGCTGGTCAATGTATATCATAGTA
>CALMKY010000610.1 GCA_937867195.1 uncultured Saprospiraceae bacterium
AGACCGAAAAGGGCGCCGAACAGGATCACGCCGTCAGCGCACTTGCCGGCCAGCTGCGCGACCTTGGGACCGCTGGCGGAGATGTAGATCGGAATGCGGTCCTTGATGTTGATGCTTTTACCTACATAGATCACATCGCCGATTTTATTGTGAAAATAATAGACACCGCATTCTTCAGGAAGGGAATGCAAATAGTCCAGTGTAAACGATGCAGGTAGTCTTGATTCTCTCACGCCGTGATGAATCAAATCAAATGCATTCATTCTATCTACTTCACGATGCAATAGTTTTCCCAGTACGATGCTGGCAGCATACGCATCGTCCAGTGCCCGGTGACGATGATTTACTTTAATTTGAAAATGATGGATCAGGGATTCGAGGCTATAGGATCTGAGGCCATCGATGCCTTTCCGGGCAAGTCTTTTAGTACAAAGTTGTTTGCGTGTGTAGGTGTATCCCAGTTTATAAAATTCTTCACGAATGAAATTATAATCAAATCTTACATTATGTGCTACAAAGACAGCGCCTTCGGTCATCAATACGATTTGCTTTGCAATTTCATAAAACTTTGGAGCACCCGCCACCATTTGGCTGGTAATGCCCGTCAATCGTGTGATCTGGGGTGGTATCGATATCCCGGGATCGATCAAACTGCTAAACCGATCGATTTCTTTTTCTCCGTCGAATAATATGATTCCGATTTCGATGATTCGATCGTGACGCGGCTGACCGCCCGTCGTCTCAATATCGATGACAGCGTATTTGACAGACATGTAATATTTAATTCAGGAAATTTCAAATTTACAGCCGTATCTTCATATTATGATTTTTATTAAACTGTTTTTTTGCATTTTTTCAGCTTTGATTAGCCATAAAAATGAAAGCAAGGTTCGATGGAATCCTGATCCGAAGGTTGTCAATACTCCCTATCCCGGTGCTTATTCGGTGGCTTCTTATTTGCCAAAGCTTAAAAATAAAAGAGTGGCACTTTTAGTCAACCAAACATCCTTACTAAACAATACTCACCTTGTCGATACACTCAGGAAAAATAAAATCAATATTGTAAAAATATTTTCTCCGGAGCATGGCTTTCGGGGACAAGCAGATGCAGGTGAACATGTTTCATCCTCCATTGATTCGGCTACCGGGATTCCATTGGTGACCTTGTATGGAGATAAACGGAAGCCAGGTGCGGATGATCTCAAAGACGTGGATATCGTGGTTTTTGATATACAAGATATCGGAGTGAGATTTTATACTTATATCGCCACACTTTCTTTGGTGCTGGAATCCTGTGGAGAAAATCATAAATCGGTCATGATTCTCGACCGGCCCAATCCCAATGGGTATTATGTGGATGGACCGGTGATTGAAAAGGAATACTTTGGCTTTCTTGGTTTGCATCCTGTACCGGTAGTGTATGGTATGACGATCGGGGAATACGGCAAAATGATCATGAATGAAGGGTGGCTAAAAAACAAAGTCAAATGCAATCTTACGGTGATTCCATGTACACAGTACGATCATACGATGACGTATGAACCGCCTGTAAAACCTTCGCCTAATATTCCCAATCTGAGAGCGACCTTATTATATCCTTCGACTTGTTTTTTTGAAGGAACCACATGCAGCGAAGGCCGGGGTACGACGTTGCCATTTATATGTTTTGGTCATCCAAAGTATACTCAGGGTGATTACACATTTACTCCTGCCAGTATTCCGGGAGCAAAATCTCCAAAATTATTAAATCAAAAATGCAACGGATACAATCTTTCATTATTGACCATCGATTCGATCCGTTCCTGGAAGCGAATAAATTTGTATTGGTTACTCAAGATGTATAAAGAATTAAAGGACAAAGATCCATTCTTCCTGGAAAATAATTTTTTTAATAAGCTCGCCGGTAATAAGACGATGATGGCCATGATCAAAGAGGGCAAATCCGAAGATCAAATAAGAGCAGCCTGGAAGCCGGAGATCAATAAATTTAAAATGATCAGGAAGAAATATTTGATCTATAAAGATTTTGAATAGCCGGCGTTGGAATCGTTTTTAAACCTTTAGTAATTTTAGATGTCCAATCCACTAAAATCCTATCCAATGAGATTTCTACCACTGCTCGTTATAATTTGTTTATTGTACGCATCGTGTTCAAAAGAAGGTAAAAGCGGTAATCAGACGAACGGTACAAACTCCAGCTATGTAATCGGCAAAAACAGGTTTACAGTAAACGTAGATAATGACGATCGTGAATATTATGTTCATGTACCATCTGGTTATAATTCAAAGAATACTATACCGGTTGTCATCATGCTCCATGGTACGAGTCAAAACGGATTGGATATGTATGAAAATTCAGGATGGAAAGAAGTAGGAGATGCCGAGACCATCCTGACGGTATACCCTTCTTCCTGGACCTATTGTGTTACAGCAGATGGCCAACAAAAAACGACCACCAAATGGAATTCTCAGCCCGCCGAATGGAGTTTCTGCAATGGTGAGAAGCCAAGAGATGATATCAAGTTTTTTACATCCGTCGTTTCAGAATTAAAAAGTAAGTTTAATGTAGACAGTAAGCGGATCTACCTCGTAGGGTTTTCCAGCGGAAGCCAGATGGCGGGTAAATGTACCGTGGATCTCAGTGATGTTTTTGCCGCTATTGTGGAGAGTGCGGGATCATTATATAGTCCTACTCCGTCTAATCCAAATCTAAGTCCCAAAAGAAAATTACCGATTTATTTTCAAAAAGGGAATGAAGATTATGGGCCGGGTGGCTCAGGCCCTGCAGCTCCCATGGGATCATTGGGTAAGCTGCTGACGACACCGGATTTGCCGTATTTAAACGGTAATTTGTACGATATTGCTCTCACCAATACAAAAGTATTTGGATTGAGCCCGACTTTCAAATTATCAGGCGACTCGACTACGGTGGTAACTGCGACCTATACATCGGCAAATGCAATACCCAATAATCTATTTATCGTCAATTTAATAAAAGGATTGAAGCACGCATATCCCAATGGAAGCAATCATCCCTATATGGCAGCCCAAAATAATTGGGCTTGGTTAAAACAGTATAGTCTGTAAATGTTTAAGCAAAGATGCGATTAATTACAACCAGCAATTTCTACAAAATGCTTGGTTTCAGGACCAATTAAAAGAGCCTGGCAAACTGCGCAATGGCCAATATTGCCTTGATCTGCTATTTTAATATTTAGCTCTTTTCCTCCGATGATCCCCGAAGCAAGACCGCTAAGATATTGGCCATCACGACAGGATATCTGACTATAGAATACATGATTTTGAATAAGTCCATTTGCGTCTTTCCAACCATTTTCTCCAAACCGGTAATAGGAGCTATCCAATATTTGAAAAACGGCCTGATGGCAGAGAAAAGCTAAAATTTTAGCTTTAAAACAATCGTCTTGGGTAGAATCGATTCTTTTTGTGCAAGCAATCAGGATCACGAGGAAGAAGAATGCCCTGACAATTCCACGACTGCCTATTCTATAAAGGAAAGTTACTATTTTATAAATCAATTGCATGGTCAAAATGTAAACCTGCTTACTTGATGTTTCATTAATTACAATTGGATGCCTTTATGTTTACCTGGTGTCGTGTAGCAGGCCCAATTAATAGTGCTTTACACGTCGTACAATTCCCTGCTTCATACGTATTGGCAATTTTAAGATATACTTCTTTTCCAATCACACCGTTGCCATTCACATCCTGAGCATTGAATACTCCTAAAAATTGCTGATCCTGACATGATAATTGACTATAAAATACATGATCCAGGATATGACCGTTTCCATCCTTCCATCCGTCCTCGCCGAATGAATCATATTTAGAATCTAAAATCTGAAAGTTGGCCTGACCGCATAAAAACCCTATCAATTTTACTCTTACGCAATCATCCGAAAGATCACTTGTAGATTTTTTACAAGAATAAGACGATAGGCCTAAAATAAATAAGGCTATGAAACATGTGTTTTTCATAGCCTTATAGACGTATTTTGATTGGGGAAGGTTAGTCATCAAAGCCCCACGGCTTTTAAAAATGGTTCGTCTGTGACCAATACTTTACCCCCAAAGAAATTAGTGAGTTCACCTTTTTCGTTGACGACGTATTTACAGAAGTTCCAGGTGGGTTCTTTATCATTCCAACCGTTCAGTTCTTTAGTAGATAACCATTTGTACAATGGATGTTTGTTTTCGCCTTTCACAGTGATTTTATCAAACATCTGGAAGGTTACACCATAGTTCTTTTTACAAAATTCTGCGATTTCACCATTTGAGCCGGGTTCCTGGGCACCGAAATCATTTGCCGGGAATCCAAGAACGATGATGTCTTTGCCATGAGCCTCATGAAATTTTTGGATAGCCTCGTATTGAGGAGTGTTACCACATTTAGATGCTACATTGATGATGACTACTTTGTGACCGCGGTATTTAGCCATATCGATTTCCGTTCCGCCATCGAGCGGAGTTGCTTTGAAATCGTAAAAAGTCTGAACGGCGGTTTTTGCATTTTCAGGTCTTTCGATGGATACCTTTCTAAACCAAAATGAGCCTGCAAAAGCAAGAGTAGCAACGACAAATGCTATAAGTTTTAAAATCATGGTTTGTAATATTTATTTGTTTGAGATACCAAAATTAATGGATTCTGGATCGCTCATTAGATTTTTTCTAAATAGATTTTATACGGTTTTAATAAGAAGTTTTAGATTATGATTTTTAAACAAAAAGTCATCAGTCCATCAATTTGTGAATGATAGCATATTGAATCAGGATAATCGTTTTTGCATCGTTGATTTCTCCGCTCACCAAACTGGCTTTCGCTTCTTCCCATGTCATCTCGACGACATCGATTTGCTCATGATCGGTGGCGAGACCTCCGCCATCGGAAATTTTCATATGGTCTTCATATTCTGCGATAAAAAAATGGAGAATTTCAGTAACGGATCCGGGTGACATATAGGCCTGCATTACTTTTTTTACATCGTGGACCTGATAGCCTGTTTCTTCTTCTGATTCGATGCGAATGCATTCTTCCGGATTGTGATCATCCAGTAAGCCGGCGCATACCTCCAGCATCATGCCATCTTCATTGCCATTGATAAATGTGGGCATTCGAAACTGCCGGGTGAGAATAATGGTTTGCTTCTTTTTGTTATACAGCAGGAGGGCAGCCCCATTACCGCGGTCATACGCCTCCCGCGTGACCATTTCCCATTCGCCTGTACGCTTGTTTTTTTGTTCGAAGGTTAGCTTTTTTAATATGTACCAATTATTGGAAAGGATCTCCGTTTTGAGTAGTTTAATGTATTTATTCACTTTGAGAAGTTTTAAATATTTTTTTTAATTCAAAGATGTTTACCTGTGCATTGGACTTGTTTAATTGGATCCTTTCTTCACCTAGATGCTTGGAATGGAAATGCCCGGGTAAAATTTCATCCATAAATTTCTTTGATTGAATGCGGCCGGGTTCCGCGAAATAGCAAGTGCCATCATCGGCCAATAAAGAATTTATGGCAATGGGTATTTCGCCAAAAAATCTTTTTTCATAGGCAATATCCGAAGCCAGTACGATATCGTATTTTTTATCGTCATCCATTTTTCTCCAATCAAGATGTAAAAACTTTGCATTCCTGATTTGATTCAATTGACAATTTTCCCTGGCATACTTCAATGCATCCTCGAGATAGTCGGTAATCGTGATTTCTTTGCAAAAGGGAGCTATCGCGATGGAAGGCAAAGCCAAACCGGCCCCGATTTCGATGATGCTCTTATGAAAGAATAATTCTTTGTGTCTTATCAGGTACCTCGCCAGGGCCAGAGCCGAAGGCCATAAGTCCATCCAATAAGGAATGCGTTCGTCCAGCACATCGATGTGCCCCGGATCTTTGTTTACCAAATCATCGAGGACTTTGTCAAAATCAGAAATCTGATGCAGAAAAATTTCTCTTCCTTCGATTTGATGTGTTACGATGCTGGAGGTATACATTCCATTATTTTGATCCCCAAAAAGGATTTCCGGCCCGGATAAATTGAATCTTCATGGATGGATAGAATTTCTTTAGCCAGTCAGCACATACATCCATACCTGCTTCTTCAGAATCAGTATGGCCCATCACGATGAGTGCTTTGTTTTTTCCTTCCGAGATCGCATCTTGTATATAAGGCACGGTCTCCCATTCATTGCTTTCACCCACGATGAGCAATTGAACGTCTGGATTTTGTAACGCTTTAAAATGGGCATCTGAACCGGCGGCACCCAGCACTAAAGAAATATTGGAAATTACAGCGTCCGGATTTCCGAGGATGCGCATGGTTTTGGTTTTCATTTTGGTATCGATTTCGGCTACGATATCTTTTAATTTTTTGGAGGGTATTTTTACAATAGAACCGGACTGATATTTTGCCCAATTAAGGTATTTCAATACACCTGCATAGATCATATCGGGATTGTTTTGATGAATGTGGTCATGAAATCGCCATACTACCATATGATGGTCCTGAAGATATTTGAGTTTATCTATTTGAATCGGATCGTTGACATGTAGAGACATATCATCTGTATGGGAGTAGAATGTGGGCTCGTGGGTAATGACCAGATTACAACCTTGCGCTTTTGCTTTCTTAATGACATCCAAAGTAGCCATAAAGGTCGTCGCAATGCCGGTGATGGGTGTATTTCCATCGAGGCCTCCTTTGATATTGTCTACGGTACGTTCATTCCATGGGCAATTGACTTCATGCTTTATTTTATCGATGATTTCATTGGCCGTGATGGTTTGTGAAAATGATCGTTCTTCATGCAGAAAGGTTAAGCAAAGGAAGATTACGAAGATTCGTCTATTCATTGTTTGTAATTTTATTGAATAATTTAATTCCCTGACCCAATTGCCTTTGATCATCGATTCAAGTATGATTTATATTCCGGCAAATTTGGGAACCTAGCTTGCACCAAATTTAGTAAAATGGAAAGTTACTACTTCATTTGATCATTTTGCAAATTTTAATGTGATTGGAAAACGATTGAAATAACGTGACTGTGAAACTAAAAAATTGGTACCCAAAACTTGCAGAACGAATGGATAAAATTTTGGTAATGAAATGGAAAGTTTTGGGTCAGGGATGAGAATAGATTTGAACAAATAAGTTATGATTTATTCTTCTTCCGGCGATTCCCAAAGTGTTTTAGCAAGGTTACTTCTTTTTCGGTCAAATGCCTGAAATGACCTCGTGGTAAATCTTTTTTAGTCAAGCCGGCAAAAGCCACCCGATCAAGTTTAATGACATCATAGCCCAGGTGTTCAAAGATCCTTCGTATGATCCTATTTTTCCCTGAATGCAGAGTGATACCGACTTCATTGGGTGCATCTTTGAGGACATCGACTCCATCCACTTCGGCCAGACCATCTTCCAGGGTGACCCCTTTTGCTATTTTTTGCAGATCCGGGATAGATATATTTTTATTCAATACCGCGTGGTACATTTTCCGAACTTCACTGCTTGGATGGGAGAGATCTTTGGCCAGCTCGCCGTCATTGGTCAAGATCAATAGTCCGGTCGTCATACGATCGAGTCTTCCTACAGGATACACCCGTTCACTGATTTTAGATGCGATGATGTCCAGCACGGTCTTTCTTCCTTTATCGTCACTGGAAGTAGTAATGGTATCTTTTGGTTTATTCATCAGCAGATACACGAGATTCGTTTCAGGCTTTAAAATTTTACCCTGATAAGTAATTCTGTCTTTGGATTTGACGCGGGTTCCCGGTTCTGAAACCGGTTTTCCATTGACCCATATTTTACCGGCTTTGATCAGTTCGTCTGCTGCCCTCCTGGATGCTATTCCACAACTGGCTACATATTTATTTAACCGGATGTCATCCGATTCATTTGTTGTAGTACCATGCAGAGGAAATTCTTTTCTAACTGCAGGTGGTGAAGATTTTTGTTTTACTTTCTTAAATACTTTTGGATGTTCACTTCGCTGTTCTTTATGTTTTGTATCCTTGATTTTTTGTTGCATAGAGCTGCTGGATTAAAATGATAAAGGGTGACCAGAGCCACCCTTACCAAAGTTATAATTTTAGTTTAATTATCCAATTTCTAATCAGGTTCAAAGCCTAGTATAATACTAAATTTCCCGTAACCTTTTTTACCGCTGGAATTATTGGCAGCATTGTTGAGGTCTTTATCTACGCCAAATCCGTAGTCAAATCCAAGCAATCCAAACATTGGGAGGAATACGCGAAGACCTCCACCGACTGATCTTTTAAGCTCAAAGGGATTCCAGTTTTTAGCTCCTATCCATGAATTGGAGCCTTCGAGGAAAGATAATAAGAAGATAGAAGAGCTTGGGTTAAGGGTAATGGGATATCGGAGTTCCATCGTAAACTTATTAAAGATAGATCCGCCACCCTGACCGGTTTGATTGGGTGTAAAATCTGTGATTTCATATCCCCTGGCTGAAATGATATCACGGCCTGTAATACCATAGTTTTGATTACTTAAACCATCTCCTCCTATTTCAAAACGCTCAAAAGGAGTCAGCCCGAGCTTTTTATTATAGTATCCCAGGTAACCCATTTTGGTACTCATTTTTAAGACTAATTTATCCACCAGAGAGGCATACCACTGGGCGTCGAATCTCCATTTATGGTATTCTACCCATTTGTACAATTCTTGCGGAGTACCATCGAGATCACGTTTTAGTCCAAATAATGAATAGGGTGGTGAGAGCGAAATCGTCAATGAAATATTCGATCCGCTGCGTGGGAATAAAGGATCATAGATCGTATTGCGGGCAAAAGTTTGCTTCAGCGCGAAGTTATTGAAATTACCCCCTGCTATATTTAAATGGGTCCTGGGATCAACAAACGATCTCTGAGTCCCGATAGAACCATTCAATAATATGTTTTCAATATTCAATACGGTATTGGATGAAAAATTATCATCCGGCCATTTGAGCTGTGAACCCAAACCAATGTAACCTCTGGTGATTTTCATACTTCCCTGGCCATACAATGAATAATCAATTTTAGTCAGGAATGCCCCAATGGTAAACGAATTCGGTTTTTTACTACCTAACCAGGGCTCTGTAAAAGAAAAATTATAGGATTGATAAAACTTACCGTTGGATTGACCACGCAGAGAAAGTTTTTGTCCATCTCCGGTTGGTAGGGGGTCCCATTGTTTTTTATTAAACAAATTGCGCAGGGCGAAATTATTAAAAGTAACTCCAAGCGTACCGATGACACCCTGAAATCCACCCCATCCGGCGGATAGCTCCAGCTGATCAGATGGTTTTTCTACTACATTGTAGGTGATATCCACCGTACCTCGCTCCGGATGCACATCTGTATCGGGATTTACTTTCTCCTGATCAAAATAACCCAAATTAATAATTTGTCTTTGTGATCGAATAATCGCGGATCTGCTAAATTTCTGACCGGGTAAGGTGCGAATTTCCCGTCGGATGACGTGTTCGTGTGTGCGATCATTACCGGTGATATTGACTTTGTCGATCGTCGCCTGAGGACCTTCATAGATGCGCATTTCGATATCGATGCTGTCATTATTGATGGATACTTCTGTCGGCTCTACTCTGAAAAATAAATATCCATCATCCATATAAAGACTGCTCACATCGCGTCCGTCCTGGCTGTATTTTAGTCGTTGTTCTAATAATTCCTGGTCATAGATATCTCCTTTTTTGATTCCAAAATAGGCATTGAGTTGTTTGTCATCATGAATCGAATTTCCTTTCCATGAAATATTGCCGAAATAGAATCGAGGGCCTTCATACAGACTAAGTTTTACATTGAGTGTTCCGTCGGGGTTCCGCCAGACGCTGTCACCAAGGAACCGGGCATCCCTGAATCCGTTTTTATTATAGTATTTTATGACTTTGTCTTTGTCTTTTTCAAGATCTGCCGATACCAGTTTTGATTTGCCGAATAATTTACCTTTCATTTTGGTATCCGACATTTTAGATCTGAGTTTTTTATCAGCGATTAATTTATTTCCTTCAAAATCGATGTTTGCAATTTTTACGCGGTTGCCCTGTTCTATACTAAACTCAAGGACCACCGCATTGCGCAATTTAGTATCTCGTTTTTCCAGGACTCTTACATCTACATCGTAATAGCCTTTACTTTTAAAATATTCTTTAATCTGGTTGGCGGCATCTTGTTTTTTGTTTTCAGTCACGACATCATTTTTGCCGACAAATCTTTTGATTTTATTATTTAGATCTTCGTGAAATGATTTCTTGATACCCACATAATTGTAGCGGGCTAATCTCGGCTTTTCCGATAAATGGATTTCAATATCCATAATGCCGTCGTGTTCATTAGCATTGATGATTTCGACTTGCGTAAAGAGTTTTAGTCCCCACAACGATTTGATGGCTTTTTGAACTTCGGGTCCCGGAATCGTAATCTTGGATCCTACTTTTAGACCGGTCACGCCTATGATGGCATTTGGGTCACTGTTAAAGGTACCCGAAACCTTGACATTCCCGATTTCATATTGTTTAGGAAGGTCGTAACTCATGAAAGGGAGCGTAGTATCCCTGTTCTGCGCGCGCAGCTGTATTGTTGTCATCGCCACCAAACAGAGGAGATAAAATTTATTTAGTGAAAATAACTTCATGATACCATAAAAATGTGAGAGGTAAACGATTCAAATTTGCTATTCATTCCTGTGAATTACCGCGTTTAACATTGTTTTAAGTTAGCTGGCTTTCGATTCAATTCTGACTTGTGCCGACGTCATACCAAATCTACGCTCACGCATTTGATATTCCAACATGGCATTCCAAAAATCTTCCTTGCGCACATCAGGCCAAAACGTCTGGGTGAAATAAAGTTCAGAGTATGAGGTTTGCCACATCAAAAAATTGCTTAATCGCTGCTCGCCGCTTGTACGAATGACCAGGTCAGGATCGGGCATATCACGGGTACAGAGATGTTCAGAGATCATATGCTCGTCAATATCGGTAGTCTGCAGGATGCCTTCTTTCACTTTCCCGGCAATTTTTTTTACGGCCTCGGTAATTTCCCATCTCGAACTATAATTCAATGCAAGGACCAAGGTCATACCAGTATTTTGAGCTGTGTCACGAATTCCTTTCATCAAAGCATCGTAAGTACCTGCCGGCAAAGAATCCAATCCGCCAATAGCTGCCAGCTTTATATTGTTTTCATTAAGTGTTTTGACTTCTTTACCAATGGTTTCGATCAACAGACTCATCAAAGCATTTACTTCCTGCTCCGGGCGATTCCAGTTTTCAGTAGAAAAAGCATACAAAGTCATATATTTCAGACCCAATTCGGCTGCTGCTTCGGTCCATTCTCTTACTGCGGTGACACCATTATGATGACCAAAAATACGAGGCATGCCTTGTCCATTAGCCCACCGGCCATTACCATCCATGATCACAGCCACATGGGTAGGTAATTTACTCAGATCGATTGCAGATTTGGCGCTCATTCAACAGCCTGCAAAAATAATGGAAATGACTGGTTTTCTAAGTATTCTTTTAGGTAAGACTGACGGAGAAGAAATTATAAGTTTTCAATGCTGACCAAGTAAGAGCAATCATTTTTTTGAAAAAAATAGATGGATAAAGTATTGGCTCGCTGGATTGAATATAGATCTTCCTAGTGGATACCCATGTTAAGTCAAAACATACGTTGAATTAAGGATGATATTCAAAGTTCAGGAGCTTATGATGATTGGATTCAGGCTTGACCCGGACTACATAATCTTAAAAATTGAAAAATCAAATAGGACCAGGCAAAGGAGATTAGCTAGATATCCGCCTTATCATTTACATTTACTGTATGATTCTACTTGACCGGTTAGCCATATGTGTTATAATCGTAATATGTTTTTTTCTTATCTTTTCATGTAAGCAAAATGATTGTCCGAAGGGTAAAGCGGCTCTGATACAAGAATTCAACTCGTTTGTTGATAAAACCATGCGGGAAAAGCATTATTATTCAATTAAAGAATGGGAATCCAAGGATATGGCTTTTTCGAATTTTATTCAGAATTGTTACCCGGCAGTCGACAGTACCTTGTACCTGGATGAAAAACAAAAATTCTGGAGTGATGCGATCCGATATTATTTTAAGAGATATGATAATCGGATCACGGCAGAAATCTTTAATGGTAAAAACCCTAATTCCAAGATTATGCAGACAAAGATCAGATCGGTATGGGCCAATCCGGATGAGGCATTTTCACAGATATTTCAGGAAATGACGGGTCTGAAATTTGAAGACGAACTCAAAGCAGTACGTGACTCTGCATCGAATTCATCGTCTAACTAGTTGAATTTTTAAATCTAAACACATCATGTATGATGTAATCCTCAGTTTTATAACCGCATTTACACTTACTTACCTGGCGATACCCAGCATTATAAATGTCGCTAAAGCAAAGCATATTTACGATATGCCGGACGATAGTGGTCGCAGATCACATGATTCCCCGATACCAAGACTGGGCGGCATCGCTATTTTTGCAGGAGTCGTATTATCGGTCACCGTGTGGACTCCATTTAATGTTTTTGCGGACCTTCAATATATTTTAGCGGCCCTGGTCGTAATCTTTTTGATCGGATTCAGAGATGATATTCAGCCCATCTCGCCCAAATACAAACTTTTGGGGCAGGTATTGGCTGCTGCCATCATCGTCTTTAAAGCGCACATACGATTGACTAGTTTATACGGAATATTGGGTGTGTACGAAATTCCATTTATTCCATCGGTGGCCCTAAGTATGTTTACCATCATCGTGATTATCAATGCGTTTAACCTCATCGATGGCATCAATGGTTTGTCTGGAAGCATTACCGTATTGATCACGTTGACCATTGGTATCTGGTTTTTACTGATTGGCAGACTCGAGATCGCGGTATTGGCATTTTCTTTAGCCGCTTCCGTCATTGCTTTCTTATATTACAATGTGACACCGGCCCGCATCATTATGGGAGATACAGGGGCTTTACTCAATGGATTGGTTTGTTCTATCTTGACCATTAAATTTATAGAACTCAACCGTGGCCTTACCAACTCACCTTATTCGCTGAAAGCAGTTCCTGCGGTTGCCGTAGGTATTTTGATTTTGCCATTGTTTGATACCTTGCGCGTGTTTACGATGAGGATTGCCCGGGGCAGATCCCCGTTGGTGGCAGATCGCAACCACATTCATCATTTACTGATCGATGCCGGATTATCTCATATGCAGGCGACGGGTGTATTGGTTTGCGTCAACGCATTGTTTATCTTTATGGTTTTATATCTTCAAAATATTGGCACGTTTAATTTATTGGTTTTGATACTTGGCATTGCCAGTCTATTAAGCGGTATGTTGTTCTTAATTGCTAAAAAAAGGAGACTGATCGCCTGATGGCCGTAGAGAGCGTTGAAAGAAACCGGTGCATAGTCCGGGATCTTATTTTTTCAAAGATAGATGGTATTGCCTTTCTTACCTAATCAAAATATTTCTCTCTTAACTCCAGATATTGTTTTGAGATCAGATGGTGTATAAACTGATCAGCGCCTTTTGCCAGTATGATTTTAGTGCCAAATTCTCTTGATAAAGGATTCGTAATGGCTTCCTTGAGTTGATAGCTGGCAAAATGAGTTGCCAGGTCATCCGGATCGTCATCCACGAGTAGGATGTTTTTAGCCATTAATTGCTCCGGTTTAATCCAGAAAACAAAAGTGTGATTAATACAAAACGCATCGGGCAGGTTTTTATTCCGTAAATAATAATTGATGGCTGATGCCTGACCATAATTACCACAGATGATGGACAGGTTTGATTTTTCTTCCTCTGACAATGCATTGTAAACCTGATATACTTTATCCGCCATTTCCTGCCAACCTTGCATATCGATGTAATCCTGGGGCATGGGGTATTCCTGGTTTTGTTCTCCCTTAGCAATATCTAAAAATCTAAATCGGTTGGTGGCTTGTAAGGTCTTTGTTGTCGAATAGACGGGCAATGCAATGGGTAAAATCCATAATGTAATAGCGATCGGTAGTATAAAATGAATGTATCGGGACCAATGGAGACCCGACGGCAAAGGCTGATTTTCAATCCAAACACTGCCAAAGGCCAAGAGCACCGGGAAATATCCCAGGATATAGTAATATTTACCGTGCTGCCATGTGATGATCAGGATGCCAAGCAAAGTAATGATGCCTATGATTCGATAAGGTGCATAGCTTTTGCTTACAAACAGGCTAATCAGTCCCAATGACCAGATCGTTATGGTCGCTATCATCATGATCAATTGATCTTTGACCAATGAAAAGGTCGATATATGAACTAATTGAGTCTTATTCAATAATTTGATATGATCGATAAATGGTAAATGATGTTGCCATTGCCATATTACAAAAGGAAAAATCAAGATCAACATGAGTAGCATTCCGATCCAGAATTTTTTACGCATTAAATAAATACGATAAGAAGTCATGAATACACCTGCTCCGAAAGCGATAACGAAGACTAAAGCTGTCAATTTATTCAAAATGGCCAATCCTATGAGAACTCCGATAATTATAAACCAGTTTTCATTTTTTGTATGAATGAATCTGATGAAGCAATAAAAAATTAATGTAAAAATTAATATTTCCGGAGTATTGGGTTGAAATAAAAAATTAACCCGCGTAAAGGGCAATACAATGATCGATGTGCAGGCCAGGGATTGAGCAAATATTTTTCCACCTAATTCTTTTGCAATCTTACCTGTAAAAAATACGGTTGCGGCTCCCATTACATAAGGGAATAGCCTTACAATCCATTTACTTCCTCCGGCTAATTCGATAAGCCATCCTTGCAAGGCGATCAAGGGAGGTACTTCGAAATACCCCCAGGAAAGATGCTTACCCATCTCCAGGTAAAGATATTCGTCTCGATGCAATTCATAATCGTCACGTTGTAAAACGATATAAAGAAATAGTTTGATCGCAGCGAATAAAAATAGCAGTCTGTTTTCGCGAAAATATTTCATAAAGTAAAGATAGACGTAACCGACAAAAACATTCTGTAGTCCGGCATTTATTCTGCAGGAACCGCTGATTGCATGATATAGTTAAATAAATCTTTGGTAATATGCCCATCCCATCCTTTTTGGCAAGCTTCGTAACATTCTATTTCCGGTACAAGGCCGATATGCGTAAATGTGATTTCTGTCTTATTCTGTATTGTTTTGAGGTCAAAAACGACTTCAGTTCCATTCCATTCTTTTTTGTCTTTGAACCATGGGAGATTGCTGTCAACAACTTTCCAAACTACTTTTTCTGCCGGCTTTAGTTCACTTACCATAAAGTCCACAAAAGAAACTTCACCATTTAGGTCACCGAAAGGAACTGTAAACCGATCCTTTATTTTTTCCGCAGAACCTGTAAAATTTTTCTTCCACCAGGCGACCTCATTGATCAGGCGATTTACTTTGTTGGAGGGTGTGTCTACGGTGATCGTTTGTTGATAATTTTTGTTTTTCATTTTAATTATTTAATAGTGAAATATAAATCATGTCTTTCATTACGGTATCGCAGATTTTTGTTCACCTATCGTATTCATGCTGCTGAACCACTCTGTCATAGGTAAACTGAACCTTTATACATCCATCTCCGAGAATTAGTTCTAAAATCATTTTAGTGCCAGACCAGTCAAATAGATCGCTTTTCCGGATGCTGTCAATGACCAACCATACCAGTTTTTGATAGGATAATCTTTCAATGACTTTTTTTTTAGAATAATGATCCTCTCCGGTGATTAAAATAAATTTGACATTCAGGGATGAACCGGCCCCTTCAAATTTTCAGGCCGGAAATCGTAAAAAATATCTCCTCAGGTTTTTTATTGACTTTGATGAAGGTCGTGCATACGGCAGGATTGGAATTGGTTTGATGATCTTGTCATTTTATTTATTTTTTTTCTTCAATAAATCCTGTAAATTTTTCAATTTGTTATCCCAGAATGTATCGAAGAAATCAATAAACTCCTGAACTTCATTAAACCCTTCTTTCTTCAAAGTACAATGGCGTTCCCTACCGATGTCTTTGATCGTAATGAAACCGGCGTTGTACATGACTTTGATGTGTTTTGATACGGCGGGACGGCTCATCTCAAAGTTTTCAGCAATCGAATTAATGGTCAAGCTGTTTTTTGAAAGCATCATCAACATTTTCCTTCGGCCCGGGTCTGCGATCACCTGGAAAGGGTCCAATCGTTGGCTGGTCATTGTTTATTCGTGTTGATGAGGTTGGTAAATTTATTAAGACAGGCATCCCAACCACTAGAGTGGGCCAGGATATCTTCTAAGACAGTAAACCCATTGTGAGATAATTGCAGTTCGGTGCCATTGTTTATTTTGATAAGTCTCCACTCCACGACAGAGCTAAACTTCCTATCTCCCTCTACTGTGCTCCCTTCCCACGAATAGACCAGTTTGGAATGGGGAACAATCTCTAATACTTTGCAGTTGACAACACCCAGGTATTGATTTCCCTTTGACTCAAAAGTGAATTGAAATTGATGGCCGAGGATTGGCTTAAAATTGTTTTTCATTAACCATTCTTCGATGAGGTCTGACTTTGTCAAATAATTCCATACCTCTGCGGGTGATTGATCAAAGTACCATTTTTTATTTATTGTTTTTTCCATAATAAGTAACTTAAAAGTTACGCAAATATATGTAACTTTTTGGTTACTCAAAATTTTTTAATAAAAATTTTTTAAGTGTCTTGCGGATCACAGGTTGGAGATCAGAAAGTTCATGTTAAATTAGGTAATGAATCGAAGAAAATAAATAGCTTGTCAAAGTGTACCAGGTCGCAAGGCGATCGTAGATTACAACAGACCTTCGATGATCTTTTCTTCGGAGACCCCTTCAGCTTCTGCTTTGTAATTGCGTACAATCCGGTGTCGAAGGACTAATTTAGCGACGGCTTGTACATCTTCGATATCCGGAGAATATTTTCCATGAATAGCGCCATGAGTCTTCGCTCCCAATACCAGGAATTGAGATGCTCGTGGACCGGCTCCCCAGGAAATATATTGTTTTACTTTATCGGTAGCGCGATCGGTACCGGGTCGTGTCTTTGCAGCGAGGTTGACAGCATACTCGAGAACATTATCAGCAATCGGTATTTTGCGGATGATGTCCTGATAATAACTGATGTCATCAGCATTCATCACCAACCGGAGTTCGGGTTTATGAGTGGACGTCGTATTTTTTACGACCGTCAATTCGTCTTTGAATGCAGGGTAATCCAGCCAGATATTAAACATAAATCGATCGAGCTGAGCTTCAGGAAGTGGATAGGTACCTTCCTGCTCGATTGGGTTTTGGGTAGCCAATACAAAAAATGGCTTTGGCAATATATGCCGCTGCCCGCTTACCGTAACGGCACGCTCTTGCATCGCTTCGAGGAGGGCGGCCTGGGTCTTGGGTGGAGTACGGTTGATCTCATCCGCAAGGATGATATTGGCAAAAACAGGTCCGCGGTTAAATTTAAATCTCCGGTCTTCATCCAGGATCTCAGAACCGGTAATATCGCTTGGCATCAAATCAGGTGTAAACTGTATACGATTGAATTCAAGGTCCAATACCTGGGCAATAGTTGAAACCAATAAAGTTTTTGCCAGGCCGGGGACTCCAACCAGTAGACTATGTCCATTAGAAAAAAGTGAGATAATAACCGCTTTGACCACATCATCCTGACCAATGATCACTTTACCAACCTCCCGATTAAGATCTTTAAACGCCTGGCCCAGACTATCTACAGCTTGCACATCGGTCATACTTTCTCTTTGCATATCTACTGAATTATTGAGACTTGCAAAATTAATATAATTACGATACCTTCAAAGAACCGTTTGGGGGATAAGTCTTAAATAAATGTTACGGATTGTTGTGTGTAATTCTTGATTTGAATCAATTTGATTTCTAAACCCGAAAAAATACATTTGCATGCAAAATACAATAACCATGCAGTACAAATCCATCCGTCCATTTATTGGTGCCCGCGACTTTGATGTATCCAGAAAATTTTACTCAGCACTTGGATTTGAGGAAAAGGAATTGGGCTCAGATATGTCTTTATTTACATTTGGTGCCTTGTCATTCTATTTACAAAAAGCATATGTCAAAGATTGGGTTGACAATACGATGGTCTTTGTAGAAGTTGACGATGTGGAAAAGTATTGGGAAAAATTGAATTCACTACACTTATTACATCAATTTACATCGGTGAGACTGACTCCCATTCGATATGAAGCGTGGGGGAAAGAGTGTTTTGTACACGATCCTTCGGGGATCTTATGGCATTTTGGAGAGTTTAATTGATAGTATTCAACATCAGCATAAGGATCATATATATATTCAAAAACTAAGATTGAATGGACTCCCGGTCAATAAGCCGGTCTTGCATCATATGGATATCATGAATGTGGAAAATTGGAATTTGTGATGTCAAATGAGCCGAATCAGGATTTGTTCAAGAAATGAAGTTATATTTTTATTAAATTCAAAATGGAGCCTGCATGATTTCATGAAGCTAAATCATTTTATGTATTTCGAACTAAATTAATCCGGAGGTGTTATTAATTCCGATCAAATCAAACAAGATAACATGCATCCAAAAAAAATCATTGCCTTCGGAGCCAGCATTTCAAAAAACTCAATTAATAAAGTCTTGGCACATTATACCGCCAGTTTATTTACGAATGACGACGTGCAGTTGATCGATCTGTTGGATTATTATCCGCTTCCCATTTATTCAATAGATCATGAATTGGAGAATGGAATTCCTGAAAATGCCCGGCGATTTCACGATGATCTTGCTTTAGCCGATATGATCATTATTTCATTGGCCGAACACAATGGATCCTATACATCAGGATTCAAAAACCTTTTCGATTGGTCATCCAGAGTACATTCAAAATTGTTTGAAGGAAAAGATTTATTATTATTATCGACTTCACCGGGACCCAGAGGTGGATTGAGCGCATTGGAAGCCGCCACTAAAAGATTCCCATTTCACGGCGGAGAAATCGTTGGCCGATTTACATTACCGGAGTTTGGTAAAAATTTTGATCCTGAAAGAGGGATTACGAATGAACCCCTGAGAGTTGATTTTCAGGCACTGATCGATCCATTGATCTGAAAATACCGAACACATATCCTCAATTCGTTTGTATTCTAACCGCCTCCAATCTTCATTTTACTTTTATACAGACAGCCCTCCAATGTTCCTGTGGGTTTATATTGCTGAGCAATAAGGTATCATTTCGCACGAAAATATTTCTTGAATATTCTGCTCCTTCTTTCTCGGGTCTGATATTGCCTAAGGATGTATGCGTGATGACATGGTGCTCCGGATCATATGCATAATTTCCAAAATAAGCTTTATACGAATCGATGAGTTTTCTGGTTTCTTCGAGTGACCATGTATTGGATCCCATTCCCAAACCTGTAGACTTTCCATTTTTATTCATGATCGTATCGTTCAGGATCGGTTCGCGTACCCCACGCCAGTAAAATTGCATGCTTACTTTTCCTTCCGGGGTATAGATCAACAGGCCATCGACCTTATTGTCGCGGGCAAGAATATTATTTTGGGCATCCAGTAACTGATCTTCAATATATTTCCAGGTACCGATAATCTCCTTACCGGGAGAGACTGATTCTGTATTCTTTTTAGATGGGGTACATCCTAAAAGAATCATAATAAATAATAGAATGGTCAATTTCATCATCTGATCGTTTAAGACCACTAAAATATTGCTTATTTTTTTATATCAAGTCTAAAATTCTATATTGTAAGATTAAATTCAGTTTATGAAAAGAAGAACTTTTATCCATCTTTCAGCTATGACGAGTGCAGCGATTTCAGCATCAGGATATCCAATGATGGGTCGCGGAATTTTATATTCAATGTCTCAGGCGAATGACGACTTTTACAAAAGCTTTCAGAACCCAGGCTTGCAATATTATCCTTATGTACGTTGGTGGTGGAATGGTGATCGGGTCAATAAAACAGAAGTACTGCGAGAACTTGATGTCATGAAACAAGGAGGCATTGGAGGCGTAGAAATCAATCCTATCCGATGGCCCCAAAATGCAGATACAATGGGCATCAAAGAATTGACCTGGGGAAGCGATGAATGGCTCGATGTAGTAGAAGCTGCAGTGAAGGGAGCTAAAGAAAAAGGTATTGTATGCGATATGATCGTAGGATCCGGATGGCCATATGGTGGAGAATTTGTTCCTAAACATGAACAATGCCAGATGATTGCATTGGGAACTAAAGATCTTGAAGGTGGAAGATCTGTAAAGTTTACCAGGCAAGAATTATTGGATAGTATCCAACCCGGATTGGTATCGAGTCATAAAGGGAGTACAAAAGAATTGTTTATGATGAGATTATCACCCGACCAAGTCAACGCATTAGGAAGCGATGTTTCATTGGATCATCTCATACATCAGGATGAAATGAACATCCAGGTTCCGGCAGGTAATC
>CALMKY010000611.1 GCA_937867195.1 uncultured Saprospiraceae bacterium
CATATCGTTTTTAACCTCTCCGCCATATTTATTTACAAATTCATCTACAACCGCCTGATGCCTTTTCTGCATGTTGATGGCCAGCATCTCATCGTGTTGCATAACGGCTGTATATCCCACCATGTCGGTAAATAAAATGGCAGCCAATTTACGGGTAAATGTACCGGGAGCTAATGACTCGGGCTCATTCATATAACCGATTAAAGATAAAGCAAAATTTATAGTAGTCGATGTTTTAAATTCAGGCTTAATCCTATGCAATTAAAAAGATAGGCCAAATAAAATAATTCATCCGATTTAAGATTTCAAATCTAAAACAAACAGTAATTTTATTAAACCAAAAAAACCATTCATCTCTTTTGACTTTTAGCCGATGTATTACATATCCTATAGCATGAAAAATAGTATTTTTTCCTTTTTATTAATCCTGCCATGGATCAGCCATGCGCAATCCATTGTCACCCTTAGAGGCAAAGTAGTCGAACTGAAAGAAAACAAACCTGTGGGAGTGCCCGGAGTCGTCGTCAGTGTCAGTGGCGAAAGTTATGATATTACTGCGCCGGATGGAAGTTTTAAACTTACGGCCCCGAAAGGATTGGATTATGTGACGATTACTATTAAAGGATCCAGCAGCACCATGATCTCACCGTACGAAGGCAAAGTCAATATTCCTCCTCAATATGAGCCAATCGAAATTACCCTTTGCCAGGAAAATAACCAAAAACTATTGCAGAAGGTGGCTGATCTGAACAGTAAAGTAAAAGCATTGCAAAAAACCAATAAACTAACAAGCCAGCAGGCTGAGCGATTGCAACGTACCATGCTGGATACTATCCTGCATTATCAAACCCTGGTTAATTCTCTTGAATCGAACCTTAGCAATGTTGCTTCCGAAAATACCAATCTCAAAAATCAATTAAAAGAGATGATAGCTAAAAATGAAATGCTGGAACAAAAACTTTTTGCTGCTCTGGCCGATCGATTTAAGAATCAACAGACTGCTTTTGAAACCATTTCGACCGGAATCAATAATTATGTATCTAGGTTAAAAGATATTCAATGGATATTGCCTACTGATGCCATGGCCTGTGTGACCAATGCAGCAGGTGCCTGTAACCAATTTTATTCTACAATAGAAAAATACAATACCGCACGAAATTATATCAATGATCATAAAGATGAACACGTACAGGCTTCAGTTTTATATTGGGACAATGCTATGCTTACCGATGAATTAAAATCTACCTATGATTATATATTGACCACCATTCACGAACCCTTGTTATTTAATAAAATGAACCAGGAAATTATTAATCCGTTGAAACAAAGATCAACCGGAAAAACCAGCCTGAAAACCGCTAAAAGAGAAATTCAAGTTGCCTCCAAGGCCATCTCCGAAGAATTGGTGCCCCTGATCAAAACATTAGAAAGTCAAAAAGATAAATTATACTTCGATTTTAAAAATTCAATTCAATGAAATACAGTCTAGTCCCGAAAACAATTTTAATCATGGCCGGATGTCTGATGGCCGTTATGGTGATTCATTCAGGTTGCAATCCGGCCTGTGAACCTTTGCAAAATTTACAAGTGCTTCCCAACGCAGCAGTCCCCGGATCGGAAGTCGTGATCAAAGCAACCCCACTGGAATCTCTTATAACACAAGACCTTGCGATTAAATTTGATAATATTCCCGTCAAATCAAAAAGATTTCACCCGCAATTGGGATTGATTGTTACGGTACCGGATGGCGTATCCGGAAATGTTGACCTGGAAGTTTCCAATCCGGATTGTTTCGAAAAAATCACATTCAATGCAGTAGGTACTTCGTTTTTTGAAAAAAATAAAAACTTTATCCCTCCGTCCGTTCCTCAAATTTTTATTCCCATCAGTCCATTGCCACCCTTTCCTCCTTCATTGGAAAACGCTTGGCTGAGCCCGGCAAACCTGGATTATTGTATATGGTTTAAATTTTTAAAAGATCCCAATGGAAAATGTACATCCTCGATAGACCCAAGTCAGTCTTTCGAGCAATCTACTTGCAATGGTGGCAACAATGCTTTGTTGTATAATAAGAATACAATCTTTGGAATTCTGGATAAGGACAAAAACCTGGTTCATTTCTGGATCGATCGTTCCAAAAATGTAAACGGTAATTTTG
>CALMKY010000612.1 GCA_937867195.1 uncultured Saprospiraceae bacterium
TCTATCATGGAGATGCCTGAATCCGTGGCGTTTTTCCATCTCAGGGAATAGCCAAATTCTGAGTCAATCGCCTGATTCAATGAAAATTCCAATCCAACGAGACCGCCTGGACAGATAACAGCTGAAGTCAGCGATAGGTTAAAATCTGCTATAGCGGTCACTCTCAATGAATCTTTCAATGTGTCGGGTGGACACACTCCATCCCGGCAGCTGGTATAAACTGAAATGTTATAGGTGCCGATTTCAATGGGGAAAAATGATTTAATAATCTGAGTAAATTCAAAAGTAGTATCTGCATTGGTTACGCGATTAAAGAGAGCAAACGATGCGGTGGGAGTTTGGACATCCAGTACGTAGTCACAATGCTGGATCAACGCTGAATCAAATTGTAACGTTATATTGGTCGTGCCATCCACACAAATCTGATGATCTTGTAGAATTATCGTATCCTTATTATGATCGATAAATATTTCTACCGTATCGACTCCACCCTGGCAGACATTATTTCCCGGATCATTCGACATGACTCCAAAGCGTATACTGGATTGCGCCATTCCAAAAGCATTTAATACAAATTTTGCATTTGGATTGGTATCCGATCCTACGAATACACCATAGGCAACATTTTTTTGCCAAACCAAATTGGTTGCCACCCCGCTTAGAGTCGCATGCAAATAAATAGTATCTGATTTGCATACAGTCTGATCTGGCCCTGCATTGACGATGGATGCTGAATCAATTGTAAGCTTCACGGTATCGGTAGCCGGCCCACAAAGTCCAGTTGGATCATTAGTGGTTAATATAATATTGATCGTTTTACCAATGTCATTTGTGCCAAAAAAGTAAACAGCATTTAATGTAGTATTATTTGGTACAAACATGCCATTCCCATTATTTGTACTCCAGGATGCACTGGAAGCGGCTCCCGAAAATGTTCCATTAATATGTATGCTATCCAGTGATTGACAAACTCTTCGGTCTGCCCCGGCATCTGCAATAGCAGCAGGATTGATAAATATCTCCACAGTGTCGACACCACCGGAACAAACATTTGCTCCCGGATCATTAGACATGACGCCAAACCGGATACTGGTTTGCGACTTGCCATTGGCATTTAAAACAAATTTGGCATTCGGGTCAGTATCGGATCCCACAAATACGCCATAGGCTACGTTCTTTTCCCAGACTAAATTTGTGGCTACCCCACTCAGTGTGGCATGCAGATAAATTGTATCGGTGGCGCATACCGTCTGATCCGGCCCTGCATCGACGATAGATGCTGAATCAATCGTAAGCTTTAATGTATCAGTAGCAGAACCGCAAAGACCAGTTGGATCATTAGTAGTTAAAATAATATTGATCGTTTTACCAATGTCATTTGCACCAAAAAAGTAAACAGCATTTAATGTAGTATTATTTGGTACAAACATGCCATTCCCATTATTTGTACTCCAGGAAGCACTGGAAGCTGCACCTGAAAATAATCCGCTAATATGAATGCTATCCTGTGATTGGCACACTCTTCGGTCTGATCCGGCATCAGCGATGGCAGCAGGATTTATAAATATTTCAACAGTGTCGACACCGCCAGAACAAATTCCTGCAGGATCATTAGACATTATACCAAATCGAATACTGGTTTGAGCCTTACCATTTGAATTTAATACAAATTTTGCATTAGGGTCTGTATCAGAACCTATAAAGACCCCAAAAGCCACATTCTTTTCCCAAACTATAGTCGTGGCTTTTCCGCTTAAAGTAGCATGCAAATAAATAGTATCGGCAGCACAGACAGTCTGGTCAACACCTGCATCAACGATAGAAGCAGTATCCACCATTCCATCGACCGGTATATTGACAGAATTGACACCCATAGATGAAGCCAGAATATTGCTGTTAAATGGACCCGGAGTAATAGAATTTAGTCTTACATAAATAGTTGTATTCGGCACATTACCCCCTGATTGCATCAGTGTGATCATATTCGTAAATCCAGAACCGCTTGTTACTGAAATTTCAAACCCTGCCGGAGAGGCCAACATCAAATCAGAAGTTAAGTTGGCAGCAGATATGGAAAATGATTGCTCTGCAGATGGTATATTTTGACAGGTATTAAAAGAAGTAAGCGAACTTGATACTGAAATATCATTAGTCAAAGCCATAGTGCCTCCATTCAGAAAAAAACTGGAAAAGGATGTCAATCCATTAAATTCAGAAAATCGGTCAGTTCCGATAGTTCCGACACTGGTAGGAATAATAAAAGTCGTAGATCCACCAGTAAAAGAGCTCGAGCATGAATTGACTGTGGATTTGGTTAAGGATAAAGCAGTTTGCACAAGAACATTACTTCCTGCCTGAGTAGAGATCGTAGTAAATTCACTGCCCAAATAATAATATCGAAGTCTGTATGAAGAAGTAGGAACACTGTCTGTTACAATCGTAAAATTCCTGTCTAAATAATAAGTTCCCTGGCTAGTCTGACGTATTGGACCAATATTTTTATAAAAAGATGTTTTGACGACTCCAAGATTATTTCCATTAGGATAGATGCCCACTACTAAATTATTAGATGAATCGAGCAGGTTGATTAAACCATTGATAGAATTATTGCTTGTTGCGCTGATGGTCATCTCCGCAATCGGGTTACAAGAGTTGGTTCCCGGCGCAACAATCCTGGCGGCTGCAGATAGAATAATATTTACTTTGTAGTCTTCCGTTTCCCCATTAGCATAATTGGAACATGCATCGGTTGCTGATACCGGAGTCATCGCAGAGCCTACCATCCTTACTCTCATGGTATGCATTCCCACTGAAGCAGATGCAGGGATATAGATAGCGTATAATTTTCTTATTGTACTGCCTTGCAGATTATTCATTAATCTTTCTGTATTAGAAAATATACCATCATTATTAAGATCAATCCAAATCGTAATGAAATCACTTGATTTTCCCGTTTTGATAAATCCGCTATAAGTATTATTCTGAGCTAAACTGACGGCAGCAAAGGATGTGAAATCCGAATATCCCATTGGTGAAAGCGAACATACATTTCCTGAATTATTATAAATAGCGGTTCCCGATTCTCCTTTTAAAGAAAAATATGACAAGCTATCTCCATTAGAACATCCGGACGTAGTACTGGGAATACAAGGACCAATTATTAAATTATAAGTACTACCTGTTCCTATGCATCCATTGACATCTGTGGCTGTTACCACCATTGGGAATGTACCTATTTGTGTAGGTGTACCACTTAATACTCCTGTCGAGGCAAGCGTTAAACCCGCTGCTAAAGTGCTGGAAGTCGTATACGTTACAGTTGGAGAACCACCACTTGAAGTAAATGATTGACTGAAGATTGAACTTAAGTTACCTGATGTAATCGAAGGATTTGTTACCGAGATAATTGGACACAGTGACGAAATATAATTACACTGTGTAGGTATTGTAAATCCCGGCGGAGTATTATCGTCCGTAAGCCAGTTGGCCTGGTTATTCAACAAGGATCTCAAAGCTACAATTGATCCAAATACTGCAGGTGTATTACAATTACCGTATTTAGCATTATTGTGTTCGGAGCTTGATTGACCTTGCGTGCCTATCCAAATAGCATTGGTACCTGTAGTCAACCCAGTCGGTAATGCACTGGCGTTTGTAGAAATGACGGTACCATCCCATGCGGCAGCTGTGGTGGTTACCGGATCACCATTGGACGTTGAATAAACATTCATGTGAATGGCACTGATAAAAGTAGGTGATGCAGATGTACCTCTATATGCCAGTACCTGATCGCCGGAAGAACTTAAGCTCAATGCAGTTCCGGTAACGGTCCCTGCAGATCCTCCGGTCGTTAAAGTAGCAGTAATTCCGGTTATTTTTATTTCAGTTCCTGCTTGATAAGAAGTATTACTCGTCCATGTAACCGTATTTTCTCCCGTTCCAAATACATTCGAACTAAGCCAACCATTGTCCGTAAAATTAATAATAGTGCCAGGGCCTATATTTCTTAAAAGTACAAATGAAAATTCATCTATTGTCGATGTTGATAAATAGCCAGTGAAAGCAATATCTCCTGCATTTAAAGTAGTTGCAGCCACAGGCAAAGGAGTAACTACCCAGGTTGCCAGTACCACATAATTACTTTGACAACCTGAAGAACAATTGGCTCTTCTTCCTTCAATAAATACCAATCCTGTACCCGCAGCCAATCCGGTAGTAGAAATATTAGAGCCCGGAGTATAGGGTAAATAGGAACTTCCGCCATTCGTAGTATACCTATAGTCATCCGTGCATCCGGTACCGCCACTACCAACATTAAATGTAGCGCTTACACTTGTCCCATCTGTTACTGTTTTGGCTGCGGGTGATTTTGCCAAAAGGCTTGGCCTCGTGGGCAGAGCCGTGACAGTTAATGAAGCAGAGCCTGAAGTAATTATGCCTGAAAAATTAGTCGCAATGCATCTATATACAAATCCATTCAGATTGACCTGAGCAGCATTAATTTTTAAATTTGAAGTAGTAACTCCTGAATAGGTAGCATTATTCGATAAATTTGAATAACCCATTCCTTGATCCACCTGCCATTGATAGTTTAGTGCTCCGGCGGCTGTAATTGAAAAATTAGTGCTCGAGTCTGCACATACACTGCTATTCACAGGATTTAAAGAGATGGTCGGAGGGTTGCCCAAACCCAGGTAGGGACATAAGGTCGGAATGGTAAATCCAGGAGGTAGTCCATTTGAATGTATCCAGTTTGCTTGATTATTGAGTGCTTTTCGCAATGAATCAATCGATCCAAATGTAGCTGGCAAATTGCAGTTACCGTATTTAGCATTCTCAAATTCCGAATTAATATCACCTTGAGTACCTATCCAGATTGCGTTGACACCTGTCGTAAGACCAGGGGGTAATCCACTGGCATTCGTACTAACTGTATTACCATCCCATGAAGCGGCTGTAGTCGTGACAGGATCGCTGTTAGCCGTGGTGTAAACGTTCATATGAATGGCGGAAATAAATGTCGGGGAACCCGCAGTGCCCTGGTAAGCAAGTATCTGATCTCCTGTAGACGACAAAGACAAAGCAGTACCTGTTACACTACCTGCAGTGCCACCAGCTGCCAAAGATGCAGTCGTACCCACGATTTTAATTTCTGTACCTGCTGGGTAAGCTGCATTGCTCGTCCAGGTAATGGTCTGCTCGCCTGATTGAAATGAACCTGAAGTAAGCCATCCGTTATCAGTAAAATTGATAACGGTCGAAGGCCCGATATTTTTCAATAATACAAATGAGAATGAATCTACATCAGGAGAATTTACAACTCCAATATAACTACTGAATGCAATATCGCCAGCTCCCAAAGTACTTGCTCCGGTGGGTAACGGTGTGATATACCATGCAGCTAATACAGCATAATTGTTCTGACATAATGAAGAGCAATTGGCTCTTCGACCTTCTATAAATACCCATCCTGTACCGGAAGATAGACCCGTAGTACTTATGCTGGTGCCTGGAGTATAGGCACTGTACGAATTCCCACCATTAGTAGTATATCTATAATCGTCACTGCATCCTGTACCACCACTACCTCCGGTAAATGTAGCACTTACCGGGGTGCCGTCAGCAACTGAAATAGCCGATGGAGTTTTAATCAAAATAGTTGGATTGGATGGAACGGAGATTACGGTAATCATGGCAGCATTGGATGTATCATTACCGGCGCTGTTGGTAGCTATACATCTATATACAAAACCATCGATACTGGTAGGGGCATTGTGCACTGATAAAGTAGTAGCTGATGTACCGCTATAGATCACGTTATCCGTAAGGTTAGAATACCCTGATCCGTTGTTGACTTGCCATTGGTAGCTAAGTGCTCCTGAAGCAGTAATACTAAAACTTGTGTTCATGCCCGCACAGATAGTGTTATTACCCGGATTTGAATTAATGACCGGTGGGCTCGACATAACTCCCAAATAATTACAACCGGTTGGAATATGAATTGTCGTTGGAGCGGAATCATCTGTGATCCAATTGGCCTGATTATTGATCGCTGCACGCAAAGTGGCAACTGGTCCTGGAATAGAGCTCAAGGCGCAACCATTGAATTTTGAATTGTTATGTTCTGAAGTACTGACATCTTGAGTTCCAATCCAAATCGCATTTGTTCCGGTGGTTAAACCAGTTGGCTTTGAACACCCGTTTGTAGTACCTCCGCCACCCGAAGTACCTCCACCTCCAGGATCCCAACCGGCAGCGGTGGTAGTGACGGGATCACCATTTGTAGTAGTGTATACATTCATAAGGATAGCACTGATAAATGTTGGAGAGACTGACGTCCCCTGATATGCAATGATTTCATCTCCACTTGTAGATAAACTTAAGGCTGTTCCTGTAACGGTTCCCGCACTCGAGCCATCTGCGAGAAATGCGCTTAGACTTTTTATTTTTATTTCGGTACCGGCTGGCAAATCAGCATTAGCAGTCCAGGTAATATCACCTTCACCCGTTCTGAATCCGGTTGGATTTCCATTCGTACCATCCATCCAGGCATTATCAGTAAAATTAAGTGTAGTCCCATTCCCGATCGGCACCAATATTACAAATGAAAAGGAATCATCCGGAGGGTTTGCATCGGAAGTATATCCTGTAAATGCAATATCACCTGCAACTAAAGTGGTGGGTGTGAACAACAATTTTTTAGACATTACATGGTGTTCTGTAAAATGGTCATTTATTACAATCAGCGATATTAAAGCAAAGCTTAGTATGATCGGGAAAAATAGTTTTGAGGTCATTTACAATTGGTTTTCGGAAGTGTCAAAAACGATGACACTCATTCTCAGTGAAAAAACTTAAGTTTACTTTGCCAATAATAAAAATACAAAACTCTCTGATGATCTGATCAAATAATATTAAATCTTAATTTAATCTAATATCAAGCAGTAGATTACATAAATGAATATTTTGGCTACAACTTGGATAAATTCCTTCCAGGCAAATTATATATAGGGAGGTAGGATAGCTACGGGAATATTTTTTCCTGTAATACTTGTCGCCATATTAACCTCGATGGGTTCAATAGAGACTAAATCCGTATTAGCACTGGTATAAATAGTAGCTGTCTCCTAAATCTATTGGTAAGATCATCGCTCAAAGCATCAGCGGCACCATATGGAGTAATATTACCCACGACCTGGTGAGTATGAGGAGGCAGTTTAGAAGGAATGAAGGCAATTGATTGACTACCTCCCAGTTGACCTAGACTAAAATCCAAGATGGTCATTTCAATATAATGTTCGATATTGCATTTTGCCTTAATTCCGGAATGAATGCTTTGATGCCGAAAATGAACACATGTCAGTTCATTTAATATTCTATAGTTGAATCAACTAAAATAGAAAAAGGAGGCCTTGGCCTCCTATTTCATATAAATAGATACTCGTCTTGCGAATGAACACGGGTGTAAATAAACGGTTACTAACCTACTATGCCAAAAGTAGAGAAATAGGTAAATATTGACAAAATAATCAGAATCACAATACCTGATAAAATCACATCTGTCCTATTCCAGGTAGCACGGCTGGTTGCTTTATCGGCTCCTGCCGTGGTCGAGAAGGTAAGGCCATTGATTTGTGCTTCACTGGGTGCAGGTGTCATGAGACTTACGATCACCATAACGGCCACACTAAATAAGAACAACCAGATACAGAAGTAAAGGAAGTTCCATTGGCCGAATCTAAAAAGCAAACCATTTGGATCGAGACTGGTCTTAAATATTTGACACAAGAGTTTACTGATGCCAATAATAAATCCGGAAATCATCGCTGCGTATGCTCCCTGATGATTCAATCTTTTAAAGAAAACGCCTAACAAAAAAGCCGCTGTTATAGGTGGAGCCAGGTAACTCTGTACACTTTGAAGATAGTCGTAGAGGCCGCTGTTTACATTTTTCATTACCGGTATCCAGACCATACCGAGTGCTACAATAACGCCGGTGGCAATACGACCTACTCTTACCAATTGTGCTTCACTGGCTTCGGGATGCCCTTTTTTATAAATATCAATAGTATATAAAGTAGAACAAGCATTGTATACGGAAGCTAAAGAACTCATCAATGCGGCCAATAGACCTCCAGCTAATAATCCTCTCAGTCCGACCGGCATGATCGCTTTTACCATCGTGGGAAAGGTGGCATTGAAATTGGTGGAACCATCCCCATTCGTCGGCAATTGTAATTTTCCTTGCGTAAATAAGACATAACCAATCAATCCTGGTATCAGGAATATGAAGAAAGGCATGAGTTTTAAAAAGGCGGCAAAAATAGTACCTCTTCGAGCTTCGGTTTCATTCTTTGCAGCCAGACATCTCTGTACAATATGTTGATCCGTGCACCAATACCATATACCCACGATCGGCGACGCAAATAAGATGCCCAGCCACGGATATTCCGGGTCACTCAAAGGCCTGAACATATTTAGATTTGTGGCAGGAACGGCTTTCATCAAATTGCCCCACCCTCCAACTTCTTTCAAGCCAAATAACATCAATACAAAAGAACCCAATAACAAAACGATCGCCTGAATAGCCTCTGTATACATGACCGCATGCAGACCGCCCATCACAGTATAGACACCCGTCACCAATACGAGGATAATGGCACCTGTCCAAAAATCAACTCCCAAGATCTGATTAAATACAATAGCACCTGCATAGATGGTCACGGCGGCTTTGGCAATCACATAACTCAATAACTGGATATAAGAAAGCAATGTCCTTGCCTTAGCATTAAATCTTTTTTCTAAAAATTCCGGCATCGTATAAACTGCACTGCGCAAATAGAATGGGACAAAGACCCATCCCAGGATCAGCACGATGTAGGAATGCAATTCATAATGCCCAAGCACTGTGCCCGATTTAGCTGCGGATCCGGCAAGACCTACGATGTGTTCAGAGCCAACATTGGATGCAAGAATGGATGCTCCGATGACAAACCAACCGAGATTACGGTTAGCGAGAAAATAATCCGAGGTGGTCTCTTTGCTTTTGCGAATGCTCCATACTGAAATAGCAGCAATGATCGCAAGATAGATTATAATAAATAACCAATCAATGGTTCCTAAAAAATTCATATTCAGTCTGGTTTTTTATTCTATTAAGAAAGCGCCCGAAAGATCTATAAATTATTTGACATACCAAGAATGTTTCGAAAAAATTTGAAAACGCTTTCAAAAAAAATTTCGGGATCAGAATTTGATTTTGATTTTTTGTACTTTCCATCCAAAATCCAATCAGCCGAGAATTATGGGTGATTCTTATTAATACTCTGCGATAAAGAAGATATTTGCATATTATGTCAGTGACCGGCCATCCCATCGATGTATTTAAAGAAAAAGTTTTTCTAAAATATCAACTTTTTAATAGTTTGTTTACCAATCTGCCTTTTCAAAAAATAGAAAAGACGGGGATTTTATTATCCTTATTGGGCACCTATTGTGAAGAAGGCTATGCCAAAGGCAAAAGTCCAAAAGAGATCATCGATTATTTTTTTCGTAATCAACCGGATTATGTAGAAGAAAAAGACAAACTGGATTTGTTATTCAGATTTATTCAATATGGTGAACGACAAGTCGTCTTATTTGACGCGTTAGAAGATGCTGCGTTTAGTAATACCCACGAGATGGAAGGGAGTGGTACCCTGAAACAAATTGAGTCCGAAACCAGACGCAAAGAACTCACCAAAGCATTGGAAGAAAGGTTAAAAGATTTCGCGGTTCGATTGGTTCTGACAGCCCATCCCACCCAATTTTATCCGGATTCCGTGCTGGGCATTATTCATGATCTGAGCAAATGCATTGCTGAAAATAATATCACCGAAATCAATCTTTTGCTGCAACAATTAGGTAAAACTCCTTTTTTTAAACACGTAAGGCCGACACCCGTCGATGAAGCGAACAGTTTGATCTGGTATCTGAAAAATATTTTTTACAATGCAATAGGCGAAATAAATCAACGCGTCAATCTGCTCGTACCTGAGAATGTAAAAGTTCCGGAACCCTTGATTCATCTTGGATTCTGGCCGGGAGGTGACCGAGATGGCAATCCTTTTGTAACCGAAAAGACGACCCGTCAAGTAGCAGCCAATCTAAAGACTGCCTTGCTGGAATGTTACCTGGCAGAGATTGAAGAATTGAAACACCGGCTTACATTCAAAAACATAGATACATTATTAATTAAGATTGAGAAATCAATTCAATCCTTGTCTACAGATTCAAATTATACATCCGATTATTCTAAAGAAAAACTATTAGGCGACCTGTTCAGTGCACGTGAAATATTGATTCAGGAGCACGATGGTTTATTCCTTGAATTGGTCGATGCATTCATAGCCAAGGTACAATCATTTGGATTTTACTTTGCTTCCCTGGATATTCGACAGGATAGCCGGGTACACAAAAATGTAATTGATGCATTAATTCCTTTTACAAATTCCGGATCCACACATTATTCTTCATTAAGCGAATCGGAAAAACAAACGATCTTACTCAAGTATTGCACGATCGCCCAGGAACCCTCTTTGGATAATGATCTGGCGATTGATACATTAAAGACCATAAAAGCAATTAAAGATATCCAACGACAGAGTGGAGAATTGGCCTGCAACCGATACATCATTTCTCAAAATGATAGCGTCAACCATGTGTTAGAAGTCTTTTGGTTGCTACGGACCGCATGGGGACAAGAAAATATCACGGTGGACATCGTACCCTTGTTTGAAAAAATAGATGATTTACAACACTCCGGTACGATTATGCGTGAGTTATACAATAACGAAGTCTATCGCAATCATGTCAAGTCCCGTGGCGATAACCAAACCATCATGCTGGGATTTTCCGACGGTACCAAAGACGGGGGGTATCTCATGGCAAACTGGTCTATTTATGAAGCAAAAGAAATGCTGACCTCTGTTTCCCGTGAATTTGGAATTAAAGTAATTTTCTTTGATGGGCGTGGCGGTCCGCCTTCACGCGGTGGTGGAAAGACCCATAAATTCTATGCATCCCTGGGTCACAAAATTTCGAATACTGAAATTCAACTCACCATACAAGGTCAGACCGTCAGTACTTCATTTGGAACGACGGATTCAGCCCGATTCAATATGGAACAATTACTGAGTGCAGGGATCTACAATGACATCCTCGCCGATCAAACCAATACGCTGAATCAACATGAACGTGAATTAATCATGGACATGGCAAAAGTGGGTTACGACACTTTCAGTCAATTAAAAAACCACCCTAAGTTTATTACCTACCTCACGACGATCAGTCCACTGAACTATTACAGTGATACCAATATAGCTTCAAGACCGGCTAAACGAAAACAAAATGAATCCCTTGTGCTGGATGATCTTCGTGCCATTCCGTTTGTAAGTAGTTGGACGCAGATAAAGCAAAATGTGCCCGGTTATTTTGGTGTAGGTACTGCATTAGAATATATGGACCACCACGATCGATGGCAGGAAGTCGTTGATCTGTATGAAACATCTCTTTTCTTCCAGACTTTAATTGAAAATAATGAGATGGCATTGAAAAAATGTTTCTTCCCATTAACAGCTTACCTGGAAACTGACCCGGAATTTGCAGGTTTATTTAAGATCATAAAAGAAGAAAATGCCCGAACAGAAAAATACATTCTTAAATTGACTAAGCACGATGCGTTGATGGAAGATTATCCGGCCGATGCTATGTCGATCGACATCAGGGAACGAATGGTCCAGCCTTTGCTGACCATTCAACAATTTGCTTTGATGCAATTACGCAAACCTGAGTACAAAGTACATGATCTCAGACCTATGTATGAAAAACTAATCATCAGATCGTCGTTTGGCATTATCAATGCAGCCAGAAATTCAGTGTAAACGCCGCAAAGAATTAAATGGACGGTCAGAAATATTGTATAATTGGTTTACCAATATTGATCAACTTTTGGAGTTTAATTGGTATCGTATTT
>CALMKY010000613.1 GCA_937867195.1 uncultured Saprospiraceae bacterium
GGAAAACCCATCCCGCTCAAGGCGTGCGCCAGGAAAGCTCAAGATCTCGCCCGTAGGAAGGGCGAAAGTTGGGGGCGACACCTGGGCAATCACCGAATCGATGGTGACTTCATCGCCAATTTTAAACTTATCCTTCGTATAAAATCCTGAAAGTAAATTAGCTACCACGTGCCTGGATGCCAGACCATAACCAATTGCAAAAGCCAGGGAAATACCACCGATCAGGATCAGGATATTGGTTTCAATAAAGCCGGTGTCTACCTGCAATTGACCCAGGGCAGCCATTAAAAAATTGATCAGTATAAAATAAAACAAAGCATTTGCCAACATGCCTGCAGAAGGTATGCCGAGAGACTTACCCGTCGTTTCAATTGCTTTGCGTAAACCTTCTCCGACCAAGACACCTACGATCATCAAAACCATCGCAACAATTACATTGGGTATATAATTGAGCATATTGGTAAACAGCTGGGATAAGGCAGGCATACCCAATACATCGGTCGCTGCTACCGTAAAGATCAGCATCATAAAATAGTACAAGACCTTACTGAGAATCGCTGAGATCTTTACTTTGATATGATTCTTTCTGATAAAATCAACTTCATCCAGCTTTTCACCAAATTTATCAATGCCAACGGTAGCTAAAAATGTTTTGACGATCCGGGCCACAATAGATGAAAGGATATAACCCAAAATCAGGATGACGATACAACCCAACAATTTGGGTAAAGTAGCAACCATACTGGTAAGCAATTGTCTGATCAGATTAAAAGAATTTTGCATTGGAAAATTAGATTGAGGGGTGGTTAGATTTATTGCTGATTTGGATATTGGGGCTTGGGTTTATCTCCACCTCCGCTCATCCTGATGATGGACTTGCCTAAATTGGGTAAGAACAATTCTATCAAATCACCCAAAAATCGGAAGACACCCATATTTTGAGAAATATTCTTTCTGATATTTTCCGGAGGGGGACCGTACGAAGCGATTTCTTCCCGCTCGAGTTCTTTAAAATTATTGACACTCATAGATATTTTATTTATTTGTTATATCACTCTTGCTCTTTATCAAACAGTTCATCGTGTATTTGTTTAAAACGGTGTTTGGCTCTCACGATTTTCATTTTGACCGCACTTTCTCCTTTGCCTAAGATATCACCCATTTCCTTGATGGACAAATCGTCTTGATATTTCATCAGCAATAAAGTTCTATTTTCATCATCCATTTTTTCCAATACCCCTTTGAGCCTGGATAACTTAGTTTCCATTAAAAAAGCATCCTCGATATCCTCTTGTATTGAATCTTCATGCTCGTTTTTTAAATCGGCAAAAAATTGTTTTTTATTTTTTCTGATTAAATCAATACAATGATTATAAGCCACTGAAAACAACCAGGTGGAGAACTTGGATTGCTGATTAAACTTGGCGATATTGGTTAAAACCTTGATAAATATTTCCTGAGTACAATCCTGCGCAGCTTCCACATTTTTGAGCATCGCGATGCATTTGGCGTAGATTTTTGTCGAATACCGATTGTATAAAATTGAAAACAATTGATCGTCTTGGGTGGCCAGATATTCTTTGACCAAAGTTTCATCTGGATGATTGTAAAAGTTCTTAGACCTGAGTCTGCCAAATAGGACCTCTAGAAATTTTGTAATCAACCACATGGGATCTTATCCTTAATACGGAGTTAAAGTAAAAAGTCACTTAAAATAAACCGTAAAAATCATATATAAATTACAATTATTTGAAAATGAACTATCCATAAACAATTGGTTAACAATAAAAAGAGGTAATGCAATATTCATCACATTACCTCGACCCTAACCAAATGAAACCAAATTAAACTTTATAAAATCAAGATATCTAAATATCTTGATGCCGTAAAAATATTCTAAAATGTCTTCGTTTATCACTATCCCAAATTTTAAAATTCTACTAATAATTGTCATTTTCAACATTCCTACTGCGAATGCCCAGCAAGGTATGGATGCGGATGCCTGGATGATAAAAAATATACACAGTACCATTTTGTCACAGGGTCAATCCTATGAATGGCTCAAGTCTTTGGTCAGTAGTGCACCAGGTAGATTGGCGGGATCTCCTTCCTCCCTGGCTGCTGTCGAGCTGACCCGTCAGATCATGGACACATTTGGACTGGATAGGGTTTATTTACAACCTTGTAAAGTACCTCATTGGGTCAGAGGAGATCGGGAAATAGTAAAGATCATAAACTCTCCTTTTATCGGTGACCTGAATTTAGATGCATTGTCCTTAGGTAATTCGATCGGTACTGGTTCCGCCGGATTGACTTCTGAAGTCATAGAAGTTAAGTCATTGGATACGCTTGAAAAACTTGGAGTCAATGCATTATCAGGTAAAATTGTTTTTTTCAACCGTGCCTTCGATGAAACCCAGTTTAATACTTTTGGGGCTTATGGCGGTGCTGTAGACCAACGCGGAAGAGGTCCTGCCCTTGCCGCTAAATATGGTGCGGTAGCAGCTTTGGTAAGAAGTGTGACAGGAGATCATAACGATATCCCGCATACCGGGGCCACCGGATTTGGAGCAGATGACCATTGGATTCCTGCTTTGGCTCTCAGCACCAATAGTGCAGATGCATTGAGCAGAGAATTGAAACGTAGTAAAGTTTCTGTCTTTATTCGCAATACGTGCAAGATGATGGGGATGAAAGATTCTTACAGTGTGATTGGTGAAATAAAGGGCAGTGAAAACACTAACGAAATCATTGCTGTGGGTGGACATCTGGATTCCTGGGATGTAGCTCCGGGTGCTCATGACGATGGGTCAGGTTGTGTACAAAGTATGGAAGTGTTGTATCAACTAAAAAAAATGAATTATAAGCCCAAACATACCCTTCGATCCGTGTTGTTTATGAATGAAGAAAATGGATTGGGTGGGGGAAGAGCCTACGCAGATAGTTCTAATAAAAATAAAGAAAAGCATATTTTGGCACTAGAATCGGATTCGGGCGGATTCACACCCCGAGGTTTTGGATTTGCCGCCAATAGCGATGTGTTCGAAGGATATTTTAAAAAAGTAAATCAATGGGCGAATTTGCTTGAACCTTATGACCTGAGATTAAAAGTAGGTCATGGAGGTGCCGATATCGGACCTCTGAAAAGTCAGGGCGGATTATTAGCTGATTTGTCACCAGATAGTCAGCGATATTTTAATTATCACCATACCCGTGTGGATGGCATTGAAGCCGTCAATCCACGTGAACTACTTTTGGGAGCAGCCGCGATGACATCTTTGGTATACCTGGTGGATAAATATGGTCTCAGATGAACCGGGTCGTGGTAAATGGAAAGGTTTTTGAAAAATACATTGCCAAAGAAAAGATTCAGGAAAAAATAATTTCTCTCGGTAATGAACTAAACGATATTTATCGATCTTGCATAGAACCGCCTTTACTCCTGGGTATATTAAACGGGTCTTTTATATTTATGGCAGACTTGATTAGACGGTTTGAATTTCAATGTACTGTTCAATTTATTAGGATCGAATCTTATCAAGGAATGGAATCCAGCGGGCTCATCAAGATGGAGAAAGAAGTATCGGCAAAATGGAAAGACAGAGATATCATTGTCATCGAAGATATTGTGGATACAGGACGTACAATGAATCAGTTCGTGCCATTATTGCGATCTTATCAACCAAAGTCTGTAAGAGTATGTTGCCTCTTGTTTAAAGAAGATGCTTTGGAAAAAGAAGTTCAATTAGACCACTATTGTTTTAAAATACCTAAAGAATTTGTAGTAGGATATGGCTTGGATTATGATGGACTGGGCAGAAACCTGGAAGATATCTATAAAGTAGTCGATGAATGATCTAAGATTTCCTATTCATGTAAAAGCTCCAAATTGAATATTCAGTTTTTCAGTTTGGCAGATAGGTCAGTTTTCCTATCCTTTATGATGGATCTATGATAGGTGACCAAAACGGAGTAAAAGATGACTGCCTTTGGACTATAATATTTTTTGAATAATCTAATCTGAATTCTGTAATTTTGCGCCCGAAATAAATAATTAAAGCATTAAACAAGCCAAAAAATAGAAAATCATGCCGGCTTATATTACAAAAGAAAAAGTAAAAGAAATCGTAACCCAATACGGAGGAAGAGCTGAAAACACTGGTTCGGTAGAGGCACAAATTGCGCTTTTTACCTTTAAAATCAACCAGTTACAAGAGCATTTAAATCACAATAGAAAAGATCATTCCTGCCGTAGATCATTGCTTACCACAGTAGGTCAACGCAAGCAATTGCTTAACTATCTGGCTAAACACAATCTGGGTAAATACAGAGAATTAATCGAGCAGCTCGGTATACGTAAGTAATCACCGACACTTCTACGGAAGACGATAAGACTCTTTCCCTAGAATACAAGATTTTTTCAGTACTAGTGATTTGAAAGCTCTACTCGATAGGGCTTTTGGTGTTTCAAAGAGAAATCTTTGTTCAATTCTCCAAACGGTCTTTACCTCTATACAACACCCGTTCATTCAAAATTTGATAACCCGCATAAAAAAATAATAATGGGACAAAAAAATCCAATATCAGTTATGTTTCACCTGCCGGATGGCAGAGAAGTTACCATCGAGACAGGCAAACTTGCTACACAAGCACATGGTTCTGCAGTCGTACGATGTGGCAATACGATTTTGCTTGCTACGGCAGTATCTAATAAAGAGGCAAATCCCGAACAGTCATTTTTTCCACTCTCTGTGGATTACACCGAAAGATTTTATGCAGCCGGTCGTATTCCCGGCAATTTCTTCAGACGTGAAGGTA
>CALMKY010000614.1 GCA_937867195.1 uncultured Saprospiraceae bacterium
TGACGCCCGCAGGGTGGCCGCCGCTTCGAGCGGTCGCTCGCCAAGCGTGGAAAATGCTTGGTGGATTGGCTGCACGACGAAAGGTGTCGAATAGATCATCGACGCCACCACCAGGCCCGGAAAACTGAACGGGAGCAGACCAAGACCGAGGAATTCCGTAAGGCGCCCGACCAGCCCCTGCGGGCCGAGCAGGACCAGCAGATAAAAACCGAGTACTGCCGGCGGCAGGACCAGCGGCAGGGTCGTGGCGGCACCGACGATGCTCTTCAACGGCGAACGGGTGCGCGCCAGCCACCAGGCCAGCGGCGTCCCCAGAATCAGCAGCAGGACCGTGGTGAGACCAGCAAGCCGGATCGTCAGCGTGATTGCCGCCACGTCGGTGGAACTAAGCATCGCCATTCAGTCCTCTGTTGTGCAGCAGTGTCGTCATGCGGGGGCATCCGGCACGACGGGGTAAGCGCCACGACGCCGGACAAGCGTCGAGGTCAGCGTATTCGGGATGATCGCATCGCGCCATCAACAATCGTAGCCGTAGGACTTGATGATCGCCCTGACCTTCTCGCTTTTCAGGTACTTCATCAGTGATTCGGCGGTGGGTTTCCCCTTGCCCTTCTCCAGAATCACCGCGTCCTGGCGAATCTGCTGATACAGATGCGCAGGAACGATCCAAACCGAACCTTCGATCTTGCCGTCTTTCAATACCTGGGAAAATGCGACAAAGCCGAGCTGGGCACTACCACTGGCGACGAACTGGTGTGCCTGCGAAATACTTTCGCCGGTGACGAACTTGGCTTGCAGTGCCTCATGGACGCCCAGCGATTGCATGGCTTCTGCAGTCGGTCCGACAAAAGTGATTCCATTGTCCCAAACAGCCTGAGCAAACTCGGCATTCTCGCTGAGAAAGCCATACCCAGGATGGATGTAATCGACTTGACGATCCTTGGCAATTTTAATGATTTGATTAATATTCAAATAACTATCTTTTGATGGAGAGCCACCGACTCTGTAGGCTTCATCTGCATATGAAATATGTAGAGCGTGCCGGTCGGCATCGGAATAAATTGCGACCGTCTTCCAACCTTTTTTTTTGGCGGTCTTACATATCCTGATTGCAATCTCACCGCGATTGGCTACTAATAATGTTGGCATTGTTTCGACAAAATACAATAACTTTCACGGAGAATAAAATAAGATGACCGAACCTATATTCAAGCCAAGCCAGGAACAGAAACAATCATCGAATTTATTCCATTTTATGCAATGGTTGTATCTGAAATACGATTTGACATTTCATGATTATAGATCGCTTTGGCAATGGTCAATCAACGATATCGATGGTTTTTATAAAATTCTTTTGGAATATTTCGATATCCAATACGATGGCCAATATCAAAAAGTAAGATCCCAGGATACGATGCCGGGCATTCAATGGTTTGAAGGCATTGAATTGAATTATGCTGAACATATTATACGCGGAAAATCTAAATCCGATATTGCGCTGATTGCTATTAATGAAAAGGGTGAAGAAAATACGTTTACGTGGAATGAACTGTTGATTCAGGTTGCCTCTCTGCAGACCATTTTTAAAGAAAACGGATTGCAACCGGGCGATCGGGTAGTGGCTTATCTGCCGAATATTGTAGAGGCTTCGGTTTCATTGTTAGCCTGTATTTTTAGCGGATATGTCTGGTCTTCATGTTCGCCGGATTTTGGTGCTCAAAGTGTGATTGATCGATTTACCCAAACGAATCCCAAAGCATTTATCTTCTGTGATAGTTATCAATACAACGGTAAGACTTTTGATCGTAAAGATGCTGTAGATACCATGATTCAGGCTTTGACCACAACTAAGCTTTTGATTAAAACAGGCAATAGCCCATTTGATTATAATGAGTATGGACATACTAAGGTCTTGTATTCCTGGACGGAATTAATTCAGAATACGCAAGCTGAACTTGAAATCAACAGGTTGCCATTTAATCATCCCATGTGGATATTGTATTCCTCCGGAACGACCGGCCTTCCCAAATGCATTACTCATAGCCAGGGAGGAATGCTGATCGAACATCTTAAGTATACGCGTTTTCATAATGATATTCGTCCTGACCAGAAATTCTTTTGGTTTACGACTACAGGTTGGGTCATGTGGAATATTTTACATGCGTCCTGGGTGAGTGGTGCCATTCCCGTTTTATACGATGGCCAACCCATGTACCCAGATGCAACCAAGCTTTGGTCGTTGGCGGATAAATATAATTTTGATCATATGGGAGTCGGTGCACCTTTTATACACGCTTGTATGAAGGAGAATATTGAACTTCCGCTTTTATCTAATTTGAAGTCCCTGAGCAGTACGGGATCACCTCTTAATCCGGAGGCCTATGATTGGATTTATCAGAAGCTGAAACCGGTAAAGCCTTACCTATGGTCCATGAGTGGAGGTACCGATGTGGCTACCGCCTTTGTCGGAGGCTGCCCGTTAAAAGACCTTTACATTGGTGAAATTCAGTGCAGGGCATTGGGTGTGGACCTGGTGGTCTTGAATGAAAACGGTGACCAGGTAGAAAACGAAGTTGGAGAATTGGTCATCCGGCAGCCGATGGTCTGCATGCCTGTCTATTTTTGGAATGACCCCGGGTATTTAAAATACAAAGAGGCATATTTTGATATGTTTCCGGGTTTATGGAGACATGGTGATTGGATTAAAATCACGGAGCACGATGGATTGATTATTTCAGGCAGGTCCGATACTACATTAAAAAGACATGGTGTGAGAATCGGCACCGCAGAGATTTATTCAGCATTGCAGCATGTGGATGCGATCATTGATTCATTAATTATCCATATTGATTCCAAATCGGATGAACCATACATGCCCCTGTTTGTGAAATTAAAAGATGGAGCGCTGCTCGATGAACAATTGAAAAAAACAATCAATAATACAATAAGATCATTTTGTTCGCCAAGGCATATACCGGATGAGATTTATTTAGTTCGGGATATACCCTATACATTAAGCGGGAAAAAAATGGAGTCTCCCGTGAAGAAAATGTTTATAGGAATCGATAAATCTTCAGTGGCTTCTACAGGCGCCATGCGAAATCCGGAAGCATTGGATGAATTTGAAAAATTAGCAAGAGAATTCAGGAAGTAAAAATTTAAATAAATTCAAGAGCAAGAAAATTGTCAAATCGTTCTCAAAAGATGTAAATTCTTATCCGTTATTTCTTAATCAATTGTCTGATCGCGGCCAAATGGGCAAATAGAACGATCGGAACAATAAATGCAGGTAATAAAGTAAATGGGAAATGCAAGACAGCAATATTGGGATGAAGCATACCTATTTTTTGGAATGGGGTCGGTAAAGACAAAATGGCTCTGACCACAATATTCATGAGTAAAATCAAACAGATTAGATTCCATGCCAATACTGTTTTGTTGCTCATAGACTTACGTACAAATGCAAAATAAAAGACGATCGGAGCGGTAATTCCGGAAAGTATATCGAGATTTCCTCCTTCAAAGGTCATCTCCTTCGGGACGGCTCCTTTAGTAAATAGCCAAAACAAAATCAATTCCACAGGGAACCTGATAATGTGCAGAATGGTAATCCATCGGATTTCCAACGTGTCAATAAAAAATTTACCAGCTTTGGTAAAAAAGAATGCGATGATCACGACAATCCATGCAAAAACAGATATCATGATTCTGGGAGGAAAACGATCGGTGATCTTAAATACATCATTTACAGATAAGATGCCAATCAACAGCAACCAAATGGATAAAAGGATCAAAACTTTTTTGTTGTTCCTGCAAGCTTCACTGGCAAAATAAAAGGTAAGGAGTACTATTACAATAAATACCAGTGAAATGACAAACGGTAAATTTTGCATGATGCGTTTCTTTTTATTTATTTTATTTGTTGTTCATTCAGCCAGTCATGAAATTTTTTTGCGTTGGCAGCATGTTGAGCTGAAGTAGCTGCAAAATTATGTTGACCGGTATAGCCTGGTTTGACACAAAAAAATATATAGTCGTGTGCGGCTGGATTTAAAACCGCTTCGATGCTTTCGATACTGGCGATCGAAATTGGGCCTGGAGGCAAGCCGGTATGCAGATAAGTATTGTATGGAGATTTAAAATTTAAATCGGAAAATTTCACTCTTTGTAGATCAAATGCTTTCTTAGCAAAAACCACCGTAGGATCCGCTTGTAACATGATCCCCTGCTGGAGTCTATTCAGATACACACCGGCTATGATGGGCTTCTCAGGTTTATAATTGGTTTCCTTTTCTACAATACTTGCCAATGTATAAGCTTCGTCAGGAGTCAGGTTTTGTTTTGCTGCAAGATCACGGCGGTTATTGGCATTCCAAAATCTGTCTGATTCTTGTTTCATCCTCAGCAAAAAATTGCGGGCACTGATATTCCAGTATACTTCATACGTGTTAGGAATAAAGATACTCATGGCATTATCTTTGGTTCTGCCGATCGACTTGAGGAAAGTTTCACTGTACAGAGTATCCAGCATTTCGTCGGAGGTGGTTTCTATATTATTGTCTGCTTTTCGAAGTAATTCATCCGGAGTCCGACCCTCGTAGATGACTACTTTGACAGGTGTTTGATTGCCACTGCGCAAAAGTCTTACCAGATTTATATTGCTCGTTCCCGGTTTTAATATATATCGGCCCGGTTTGATGGTTTTATCATTATAGCCCATCTTTCCTGCAAGCCAGGTAAACATTTTATCTTTTTTGATTTGTTTATTTTGTTTTAATAGATACACAACATCATGAAAGGTAGATCCCGTTTTAATCTTTAGTTCCGTAATTTCAAGATTGTCCGGTACGACAGCTGAAAACAGCTGATCATAAAAATAAAATGCGACTCCACCTGTTAAGATTACGAGAAAGACTATTCCGAGGCCGATTTTTTTTAACATGATTAGTATTGTTCTTGGTCATTAGGAAATTCATTGGCTTTGACATCTTTTATATAGTGTTGCGTGGCATCCAGCACGATAGAATATAAATCTGCATACCTCCTTAAAAATCGTGGAGAAAAACCTTTATTGATCCCTAACATATCATGTGATACCAGCACTTGTCCATCGGTGTATTTACCGGCACCAATGCCGATGGTTGGAATGGATAGCGACTGGGTCACTTCCCGCGCCAATGAAGCCGGGATTTTTTCTAATACAATTCCAAAGCAGCCAATGGATTCCAATAGCCTGGCATCTGATTTGAGTTTATTAGCCTCGGCTTCTTCTTTAGCCCGTACAGTATAGGTGCCGAATTTATAAATCGATTGTGGCGTAAGTCCCAGGTGGCCCATGACCGGTATACCTGCCGATAAGATTCTTTTAACACTTTCTTCAATTTCGATACCCCCTTCCAGCTTGACACCATGTGCTCCTGATTCTTTCATAATTCGTATTGATGACTCCAATGCAAGTCTCGAATTGCCCTGGTAAGAGCCAAAGGGTAAATCCACGACGACAAATGCTTTTTTTACTGCCCTGATGACAGAAGATGCGTGATAGATCATTTGATCCAGTGTAATGGGAAGTGTAGTTTCATGACCCGCCATCACATTGGACGCAGAATCGCCAACCAGTAATATATCAATACCAGCTGCATCGAGAATCTTGGCCATGGAATAGTCATATGCCGTCAGCATCGAAATCTTTTCATTGTTTGCTTTCATTTCGAGCAATACCTGGGTCGTAACCCTTTTCACTTCTTTATGAACAGACATTCGGCTTTTGATTTGATACAATAAGGGCGAAAAGTTACATGAAGAAATTGATAAATGATATATTTCATAGGGTCTCATTTCAATTAACAGAATCCTGAAATATTTATCTGGCTGATAGACTGACTTTGATATATTTAAAGAAAAAACAAGTGTTATTTTTGCAAGATGCAAGCTTACCTTGATTTATTGCGCAAGATCAAAGATGAAGGCGCTATCAAAACAGACCGAACGGGGACAGGTACCCGGAGTTTATTTGGATATCAATTCAGATTTGATTTATCACAAGGCTTTCCTTTATTGACGACCAAAAAACTACATCTTAAATCCATCATTTATGAATTGCTTTGGTTTTTAAATGGCGATACGAACATAAAATATCTCAAGGATCATGGTGTACGAATTTGGGATGAATGGGCTGATGAACATGGAGATCTTGGGCCGATCTATGGGCATCAGTGGAGATCCTGGGGTGCATATGATGGCACTACCATTGATCAAATAAAAATTGCAATCAATACCATCCAGCAGAACCCGGACTCCCGTCGCATCATCATTACTGCATGGAATGTAGCAGACTTGAATAAAATGGCACTGTGCCCATGTCACTGTATGTTCCAATTTTATGTGGCAGATGGTAAACTGTCTTGTCAACTATACCAAAGATCTGCAGATGTATTTCTGGGTGTGCCATTTAATATTGCTTCCTATGCCTTACTGACGCATATGATGGCACAAGTCTGTGATCTCATACCGGGGGATTTTGTGCATACTTTCGGGGATGTACATCTATATTCAAATCATATCGAGCAGGCAGAAGAGCAATTGCTTCGGACGCCGAAGACACTACCCGGATTGTGGATCAATCAGGAAGTAAAGGACATCTTTGCTTTTAAATTTGAAGATTTCAAGATATTGAATTATGATCCATATCCTACCATTAAGGCACCTGTCGCGGTGTAGAGGTAGATTGTATAAGGTAAATCAAAGCAGGTCATGAATTAAGTCTGATGTATCCTCCATCAATTGGAAAATCCGTCCCGGTTACAAAAGCAGCTTCATCGCTGCATAAATACAATGCTAAATGAGCTATTTCGATTGGCTCTGCCATTCTCCCGATAGGTTGTGTCATGGATAATTTTTCAAACATTTCTTTTTCTCTGCCAGCATAATTTTTTGCAATAAATCCATCGACAAACGGAGTATGTACCCTTCCCGGACTAATGCAATTACAACGAATACCATCTTTAACAAAGTCCTTTGCAACAGAATATGTCATAGCAATTACAGCACCTTTAGTAGTACAATATGCAAACCGGTCGCTTACACCCACACTTCCGGCTACAGAAGCCATGTTGATGATTACACCTGATTTCCGGTTTACAAAATAGGGTATGACACTGTGGATCATATGATAATATCCTGCGACATTGACTTTCATGAGGCGATCAAAATCTTCAGGTGACGTATTGACAGCATTCCCTACATGAGCTATACCTGCATTATTGATCAGTATGTCCAACGGGTGATCCCGATCAATCTCCTGAATCAAAGCCTTCACCTGATCAAGCAAGGTTACATCACATTCATATGGGTAAGAACTGCCATTGGTTGCATTAATTTGTTCTGCTGTTTGATTGGCGGATTCAAAATTTCTGTCAAAAATATGGATGACACCACCTGCTTTGGCCAATACAGAACAAATTGCCTGACCAATACCTGAGCCTCCACCGGTAACTATGATATTTTTATTTTTTAATGAATACATATCAGACACAAACCTAATCAATTAGAGGCATTTATTTCCATACTTTTGTATGATGAAAGTCAAATTTGATGCATTGCCTAAGATTCATCACAAGGAGAGCAATCAATTCTTTCTGCTTGCTGGACCATGCGTAGTGGAAAGTAAGGAACTGTTGCATCAG
>CALMKY010000615.1 GCA_937867195.1 uncultured Saprospiraceae bacterium
ACGGCAGCTACTGTTCAAGGTCGTTATGGCATCGGGGGTATCGTATTAACCGGATTGCATCCCGAAGCACCGCTATCCTGGCGAAAGGATTTTACATTTTTGACCACCATTGAAAAAAGTCATGAGTACGCTGGCAATCTTATTAAAGCAGCTTTAGAGAATAAAAAATTAGCTCATTTTTAGCTGTCAATAATAAATTTGAAATCAATTAATGTGTTTATTCATCCATATCCTATATTTCGATCTTGTACAATGACCGCAAGGTCTGTATCCATGATTCATCGCTTCCTGTTCTGAAGCAAAGAATACCCGGTTTTCCCTTTTCATTCGCTTGCCGGATTTGCAATGAAGCGTCCCATAAATTTTTAATTTCTTATTGCCACCCCATTTGATTTGTCCGTGTTTGATCTGATGGAATAAGTCAGCTTTATCTATTTCCAGATGATGTACCATTTAAGGATGAGTTTTGATTCCTTCCCATCCTATGATCGCAGTCTTTCTGGTTGGCCCCCACATATAACCACCGATCTCACCACTCGATTGAATCACTCTATGACAGGGTATCAGATAAGCCACGGGATTACTTCCTATCGCGGTACCAACGGCTCTGGATGCATTGGGATTGTCAATTTTATTGGCAATCGATCCATACGTGGTTAATTGTCCCATAGGAATTTTTAGCAGCGCCTGCCAAACTTTTAATTGGAAATCGGTGCCTTTGAGATGGAGTTTGATCTGATGGAGCTTAGACCAGTCATGTGTAAAAATATACAATGCGTTTTGTTGAATGAGATCTACCATTTGTCTAAAGGTTGCATTCGGAAAATGACTTTGTAATAACCGCAAAGCTTGTTGATCGTCTTCTGCAAATGCCATGTAACAAATTCCCTTCTGCGTAGAAGCCACCAATACATTACCAAATGGACTTTCTGCAAATGAATAATGGATATTTAGATTTTTACCTCCATTTTTATACTCAGCAGGCGTCATACCTTCTATATTGATAAACAGATCGTGCAATCGACTGGTGCCGGACAAACCGATTTCAAATGCAGTATCCAAAAGGGTCGCTTGATTGTCTTTTAATAATGATTTGGCATATTCAACCGTAGTATATTGGAGAAATTTCTTTGGTGTGGTTCCAGCCCACTCACTAAATAATCTTTGAAAATGAAATGGGCTTAGATGGACTTTTTCTGCCACCTGGTCCAGATTGGGTTGAGATTTGAAATTTGATTTTAGGTATTCGATTGCATCTGCAATTCGGTTGTAATTGATGGTTTGTAGTTCAGTCATTTTTTATTTTTTATTAAACAAATTTCAATTACAACCTTACAATACACAATCCGAATCTTGCTGTATTTATTTAGTTCTCAGTATCGTAAAGGCCCGGTCTTCTTTAATCAACCCGATTTTAGGATAATACTCCATCGCAGAGGGTACCGATAATAATAACAACATGGTTTGATCACCTATTTTTTCTTTGGTAAGGGCTACTAATTTTTTACCGATACCCATTTTTTTATAATCAGGATGTACTGCCAGGTCAGCGAGATAACAACTCCTGAACCAATCCGTAATGGATCGCGATACACCCACAAGAGCATCACCATCCCAGGCCGTAACGATTAGATTGGAATGAGCATACATTTTTTCGATGCGCGTAAAATCATTCGTTGGCCTGGGCAGTCCTGAAAGATCATACAGCTCGATCACTTGCTGAGTTGCCGGCTTTCGCTCATAACTGTAGTTTATATTCATACTTAATACTATAGATAATATAAAAAGCAAAGGGAGAAACTGACTTTCATCCGTATCTCCCTTCATTTATCGGTAATAAAAATATTATTTTATTGTTTTTCGCCTTTTAAATCTTCGACGACATCGTGAATTTTATCAGCAACGACTTCGGCTACAGCCCTTACCGTATCACCTACATCTTCTAATGTCTCACCCAGCGTCGTACCAATCGCATCGATGATACTATCGTGATGAGGAGTCTTGCCTGCGGCAATGGCTTCAGCTGCTTTTTCTATTTTGACATCGTCTTTGCGTGCATCAGCTGCTTTTCGTATTTCGTCTTTGATACGATCTTCAGCTTTATGTTTTTCCTGCTCAAGTTTTTGTTTTTCCTGGCGACGGACTTCTTTTTGTTTTTCCTGCTCTTGTCTTTTCTCGAGTTCGCCTTTGGTACTGTTCATGTCTTTGAGCTTTTCTTCTTTGGACCGGATGCGCTCTTCGATCATTTTGATTTTAGCCTGGCGAATCTGGGTTTCAAGCTGGCCATCAGAATTTGCAACTTTTCGTTTTTCAAATTCGAGATCATTATAATCCCGCTTGATCGATTGTTGCATTTTATTCAACGCTTCCTGCAATCCATCGTATCGGCGTGTTAGACGATCGGAGCCTTGACCATCTTTACCTTCTTTCAGGCCTGATCTTTTCTCTTTGATCTGCTTAAACAGGTTATCGATTTGATCCCAGACATTGCCACGATCCTGACGATTCATCTCTTCTTTTTGAAGGCGCATCTGCAATTGCTTTAACTCTTCAAATATGGGTTGTAAGCTGAGTCCTTTTGTCAATTTAGCGCCGATCTCATCCAGCTTGGATTGGAATGAAGAAACTTTATCTTTAGACGCTTTATCAAATTCTTCATCGACTGCTTTGCGAAGCTTTTTTAATTGCTCAAACAATGCATTGGTACCATCACGAAGTATTTGCGCATGTTCTTTAAACAGGTTACGGTCCTTTACCTGGTTTTGAACTTTATCCCAAAATCCTTTGAGTTCGTCCCAAAGATGACCATCATATTTGGTGAGTTTAATCGTCCTGTCTTTTAATTCCTGAAACTCCTGTTCAAAGCCTTGCTTAAGTTTGTGGGATAAAACGATAAAATGCCACTCCGTCTGAGCGCGTGTGATGATATCTTCTTTATCAGGTTTGATGCCATCTGACAATAATGATTCTGATGCCGTCAACGCTTTCTCTGATTGTATCGTATCCGCCGGAAAAGCCAAGTCTTTATCATTTCGCCAATCTTTCATGACGGCATTGGCAAAGTCTTCGGTAACCGAAGTTGCCGGTGTTACCCATTCGTGTACTTTGTTTTGATCAGGATCCAGTTGCAGTGCTACCAGTACTTTTTCGTTTTGTGCGTTAGTACCCCAAAAGACAATTCTTGTTTTCATACGTAAAGTCGTAATATCAATGTATTAGTAAATCAATTTTGTACATACCCTAAACGAACGAAATGGGTCTTACGCTACCACTTCGGTCGAAATCAGTTCGTGTTTCATCATATATTCTGCAATCTGGATCGCATTGGTGGCAGCGCCTTTGCGCAGATTATCGGCTACGATCCACATATTGAGTGCTTTATCATGCGATTCATCCCGGCGCAGGCGACCTACAAAGACTTCATTTTTCCCTTTGGCAAATAGCGGCATCGGATATTTAAAACTCGCAGCATCATCTACCAATTCTATGCCATCTGATTCTGAAAGTAATTTTTTTACATCCTCCATCGCAAAATCTTTTTCAAATTCGATATTGACGGATTCCGAATGTCCTCCTTTAACCGGAACGCGCACGGCTGTAGCTGTGATTTTGATGTTTGGGTCACCCATGATTTTACGGGTTTCATTCACCATCTTCATTTCTTCTTTGGTATAACCATTGTCAAGAAAGATATCACAGTGTGGGATTACGTTTTCATGTATCTGATATTTGTAGGCTTTCTCTTCGTTGGGTACAGTTTCACCATGATGTTCACGGTCATATTGTTTTACTGCTTTGACACCGGTACCGGTTACCGATTGATAGGTGGAGATCACCAGTCTTTTGATGCCATACGCTTTGTGCAAAGGAGCCAGTGCAACGACCATCTGTATGGTAGAGCAATTAGGATTGGCTATGATGCGATCTTCCGGAGTGATGGCATCTCCATTTACTTCGGGAACTACTAATTTTTTAGAAGGATCCATGCGCCATGCTGAAGAGTTATCGACGACGATTGTGCCTACCTCTGCAAACTTTGGTGCCCACTCGGTGGATACCGATGCACCTGCGCTGAATAGAGCAAGGTCCGGTTTGGCAGCCACAGCTTCTGCAAGTGTATGTATGATGTATTCCTTTCCCTTAAAAGCAAATTTACCACCGGCGGACTTTTCAGATGCTACGGGAATAAATTCAGTGATAGGGAAATTGCGCTCCTGGAGCACTTCGCACATCACGGTGCCCACCAATCCGGTAGCGCCTACACATGCAACTTTCATGACTTAAAATTTAATGTTTAGAATGATTAAAAAATGGATGGCAAATATAAGGTGTTTGAGAGGTATGCTGCTTGAATAGATAGAGGGATCATACATTTATATTTTTGATATTTATAAATACAGGATATGTATTCTTCAATATCAATAGATCGGATGATGTTGCACATTCAATCCATTTTACAGATGAACTTCCATATTACTTATTTAATTTCAGCAATTTTTAGTTTTGTAATTGGTACCATACTGGCAATTAAAGATAAAATCAGCTTATCCAAATTATTGTTTTCTTTATCTGGTATCTTTTCAGCTTATGTTATTGCTTTACCATTGATGATGACTGTAGGAGTTGTATTATTTTTAATTGTTTTAATTGTTTGGATTTGTTTTTTGCAATGGATTGGCTTCAGAATGAGCAAAGTCATTCGAACTACACGACTGAATTAATTTCAGATCTGATCCGGGATTGATACTATTTCAAAAAGATCACGTATGAATTCATTTTAATGAATTATTTTAGCAAGTAATTCTTTTAATATTTATTTAAAAAACCTTAAACAATTTTGATTATGGATCTTTTGTATACTTTAATCGTAGGAGCAGTGGCCGGATGGCTTGGCGGACTTTTGTGGAAGGGTTCCGGATTTGGCTTGCTTGGTGATATCGTCATAGGGATCATTGGTGGATGGGTAGGCGGTCTTGTAGCCGGTATGATCGGAATATTTGGTCATGGATTGATTGGCAGGATCCTCATTGCTGCAGCTGGAGCCTGGATTATATTATTTGTTATTTCAAAATTGAAGCGCAAGTAATCTTCCAGAATACCGAATTATTCATTTACACATTTCCTTTTTTCAATTCCTCGATCACATGATGAGCAGCTCTGGCTGTAATCGCCATGAACGTCAAGGTCGGGTTTTGTGTGCCCGTACTCGTCATGCATGCACCATCGGTGACCAATACATTGGGACATGAATGCAGCTGATTCCATTTATTGAGTAATGATGTTTTCGGATCATGGCCCATGCGCACGCCTCCCATCTCATGGATATCAGAACCGGGAGCCGATGCCGTATCATTCGCAGTGATATTGATGAATCCTGCTTTCTCAAACATTTCCCTGGATTGCTCGACATAATCTTTAACCATCCTGATATCATTCTCCTTCCATTCGCAAGAAAGTATGATTTGAGGTATTCCGTATTGATCGATTTTGTTAGGGCTGAGTCGCAGGTGATTATCTTCCACCGGCACGCATTCTCCCATCATCCAGGAAGATATATTCCATAGACCGTATTTGGGTGAGAGCAGGTTATCCCGAAGATCTTCGCCGATCATAGTCGTATCGCTTTTGGTTCCGCGACCACCCCCAATACCGATGGCATATCCCCTAAGAAAATCCATTTCTTGTTTTTTTACATTGCGGAATCGTGGTATATAACTATTGGTCGGGTTGCGGCCGTCGGTACGTTTGTCTTTAAAACCTTCATATTGTGCATTGGCTTTACCGCGATAGTTATGCCAAGCCAGATATTTACCCATGATGCCATTGTCATTGCCAAGACCATTGGGATGGCGTGATGATTTGCTATTGAGTAAAATGGCAGTACTGTTAATGGTAGAGGCATTGACAAAAATGATTTTTGCATAAAACTCCATTGGTTCTTTGGTCAATCGATCGATGATGCGCACACCGATCGCTTTTCCTTTCTTATCATCGTATAGAATACTATGCACTACACTGTCGGGCCTCAATGTCATCTTGCCTGTTTTCATTGCCCACGGTAAAGTGGATGCATTGCTACTGAAATAAGCACCGTAGATACATCCACGATTACACATCGTTTGATTCTGGCATTTACCACGATTTTGTTGATAATGGATCGGTTGCGGATCTGTAATGTGCGCACATCGGGCTTTGATCAGACTGCGATCAGGAAAATGTTTAGCCAACTGTTCTTTAAAATAGACTTCGATACAGGATTGTTCGAATGCAGGCTGCACTTCGCTATCCGGTAACTCGGGTAAGCCATCTTTATCTCCGGCAATGCCTGCGAATAATTCTACATATTTATACCAGGGTGCCAGATCAACATAGCGTATAGGCCAATCCACTGCAAACCCATCTCGTGAAGGTCCTTCAAAATCATAATCAGACCATCGCTGCGTTTGCCTTGCCCATAATAATGATTTTCCACCTACATGATATCCTCTAAACCAACGGAAGGGCTTCTCATAAATCACGGGTTGCTCATCTTCTTTCAAGGCAAAGTTTAGACTTTCTTCCCGTAAGAATCTACCAAAAGTATAACCTTGTCTTTTATCCAGCGGCACAGTACCTCTAAACTCAAAATCCCAAGGTGCCTTGGATGCTGCAGGATAGTCCTGGATGTGTTTTACATCGCGACCCCGATCGAGTACGAGGGTCTTCAATCCTTTTTCACAAAGTTCTTTTGCAGCCCATCCACCACTTGCCCCACTCCCGATGACAATGGCATCGTAGGTTCTTTTTTTAATACTGTCTATATTGAAATTCATAAATATGAATTGAGAGTTAAGAATTATAAATTATGAGTTAACATCGACACATCCGTAATAATGACCAGGTACGACTTTGTAATGAAGATATTGAGTCATCACTTCTTCGCAAGTAGTAAATCCGCGAATGGTTTCGGATTTAACGAGATTGAAAAAATCTTTTTCTTCTTTTATAGTTGATGTGGAGAAAGCATTGAGTAATGTAATTTTGTTTTCATAAGAGGTTTCTGAAAAGGAAGCATTGTATGCTGCTTTTGATTTATTATTCAATGCTTTGAGCTGTGTTTTAATATTATTTTGAACATCCCCTTCGTAGCACCGATCAAACAATCTTTGTAAGAATAAATCCGTACCGGTTGATTTGGCTCCGGGTTTATCATGGGTAGAAGGAAGGATAGCATCGGCAACGGCATTGAGAATTGATTTTTCATCATCATTAAATGAGGAACTGTATTGCTCCATATCTGCTAACTTCCAGGCTCTTGCCCAAGAGGGAAGTGCAATCAACGCTCCAGAGGCAGCCATCATTTGTCTGATATAATTACGACGATCCATAACTCTGAATTTTTAATGCTAATTTAAGCATTGATAACTGTTCTTTGGACATGAATAGTGATTAACTGATAATTTTTCGATGCTCAGTTTCAAAATTCAATGCTCAGTTAACAAGGAATAGTACATTTGTATCACATAGTTAAATCTATTCATTAAACTTAGTACCCAATTTCCAATGAAATTAAAAGTGTGTGTCTTATGGATTTTTGTCATCAGCGTAAGCAGCTGTGCGCAATCATCCCGTAAAAGTATTTTTGATTGCATTTACGATACAGAAGGTATTCCCACGATCCAATTGGTAACTGACTGGCAAGCGTTGTTTTCCCAAAAATCAGAAGAAGCGGAAGATTATATACCTGCTAAACTGACCATTCCAGTAAATGGAGTCTCTACTACCTTCGAAGTAAAAGTAAGAGCACGCGGTATGATGCGCAAACAGGCATGCACTTTCCCTCCTCTTAAAATAGACTTTAAGAAAAAGGAGCTTAAAAAAAATCAACTCGATACCAGCATCAGCAAACTAAAGCTCGTATTCCAATGTGGCCAGGGCAATGCCAATTATGAATTACTATTGAAAGAAAAACTTGGTTACGATCTGTACAAAGTCATAGCACCCAAATATCATTTAGAATACAAAGAATTAACCACAGAAGCCATTCAAAATGGCAAGCTTAATTACACCCTCCATGCTATGATCGTCGAAGACGAGCATCATCTCGAAAAGCGCACCGGCAGCATGCTCGTCACAGACTCACTTATGAAATCATCCCAACTCGATCGTACGACGTATTTGCGGATGTCCACTTTTGAATACATGATCGGTAATACGGATTGGACGGTACCCAATCGACACAACGTTGAAATGTATAAGTCCGATGACTATGCCAAAATCGTGCCGGTAGCCTATGATTTTGATTATTCGGGATTGGTCAATGCACCTTATGCTTCACCACATCCCCGCATTCCGATCAAGTCGGTTACCGATCGATTTTTTATGGGTACCGGTGTCACTGACGAAGAAGCAATCAGTATGGGAAAATATTTTTTAGAAAAGAAACCTGATTTTGATAAAGTAATTGTATCCCAGCAACAGCTCAGTGACTCCACCAAACAAAGTGTCGTTCGCTATTTTGATGAATTCTATGCTATCTGCAAAGATGAAACGAAAGCGAAATCGGAGTTTAAGTTTAAAGGTTTAAAATAAGTAAATCCTATTTATCAGGATTCATCTTATCTCCAATTTTTTGAATAATCTCCTTCAATAAATCGTTTTGTTCCTGCTTCAAGTGCAGATATTTATTGACCCAGGTGTAGATGAAGTATATCATGACGATGTTTAAACCTATTGCTACTATAAAGAAAAGAATAGGTACCAACATGAATGAAAACATGGATGGCATGCCAGGTGGTGTCGGATTATAAGCCTGAAACAAGAAGATCATCTTTATTGATTTAATTAGAAAAATTTAAAACTAATTAAAAGATTTTAGAAATAAAAATAAAATTGGGAGATTAATTTATTGACATCAAAACTTTACTCCGGAAAAATCCAAATTCCTTATTTCCGGGTAAATTTTATTGTAGATACATTGAAAAATACATTTCTTTAGATTGACCGGCTGTATCCATCATGTGACCTGCGAACCCAGTATAAGTTTCATATCAACCGTTTGCTTTCAATTGGATGGTTTTATTCAATCAATATTTTTTATATTTAGGCATACCTTACAATATTTTCATCATGAATAAAATATTCTTATTACTACTTTTATTCACATGCTCGCTCTCCGCACAATACGATCTCGTCATCAAAGGCGGTCATGTCATCGATCCAAAAAATAATATCGATGCCATCCTGGACGTTGCGATCAAAGACGGTACGATTGCAGAAGTCAGTAAAAGCATAACATCCGCTGCAAAAAAGACGATCGACGCTACGGATCTGTATGTTTCGCCCGGTCTCATAGACATACATGGTCATCATTTCTTTGGTACCAAGCCGGATGCCTATCTGAGTAATAGTTATACTGCCTTGCCACCGGATGGATTTACCTTTAGATCCGGAGTGACTACCGTAGTAGATGCAGGTGGATCGGGATGGAGAAATTTTCTGGATTTTAAAACACAAACCATACTTCATAGTAAAACCCGGGTGTTTGCATTTCTGAATATTGTTGGCAATGGAATGGCGGGTGGACCCTGGGAACAAAGTGTCGATGATATGGATGCCCGGCTTACATCTATGTTTGCCAAAGCAAATAAAGATTATATCGTCGGAATCAAATTGGCGCATTTCATGGGTCATGACTGGACTCCTGCACAACGTGCTGCTGAAGCAGGAAGATTAGCCGATATCCCGGTCATGGTCGATTTTGGCGGTTCCGATCCTCCATTGTCTATGGATCATTTGCTCAATACGGTTTTGCGGCCCGGTGATATACTGACGCATTGTTATGGTCATTTAGCTACTCGCGAGCCTGTGGTAAAAAATGATAAAGTAGAGCCATTTGCTTTTACAGCTCAGAAACGGGGTATCATCTTTGATGTAGGTCATGGTGGCGGTAGTTTTACTTATGAACAAGCAATTCCTGCCATACAACAGGGTCTCAAACCCAATACCATCAGTACCGATCTGCATACCGGCTCTATGAATGCAGGCATGAAGGATATGACGATGGTGATGAGCAAATTACTTAATCTCGGTTTATCCATGAATGAAATCATTGCTGCCAGTACCTGGAAACCGGCACAAGTCATCAAACGAACCAACCTTGGCAATTTAAGTGTAGGTAGTGTTGCCGATGTAACATTATTAAGAATTGAAAAAGGCAATTTTGGCTTTTACGATACTTCTGCTAAAAGAATGCCGGGGGATAAACGCATTGTATGTGAACTTACATTGCTTGACGGTAATGTCGTGTGGGATCTCAATGCAATGTCATTTAAAGAATAATTTTTCTTCAATATGAAATTTGTTTTTGGCATTGCTGCGATTTGGATATGCCTATCCTGTAATCACAGGCCGGAGCTTTATGTGCCCGATGATTTTGAAGTTTCTGTCGTCGCAGATAAAATCGACGGTGGTTCCCGGCATATAGCGGTAAATAAGAATGGTGATATCTATGTAAAATTGATGGAACCCGGTAAAGGAGGCAATATAGCTCTGCGGGATAAAAATGGCGATGGTACAATAGATGAGCGCGCTACATTCGGTAAATATCCTGAATACAATCGTTATGGAACAGCTATGAGGATTTACAATGGGTATTTATACTTCAGTACTGAATTGGATGTCTATCGGATTAAACTCGATTCAGATCGCCTGGTACCGAATGGCCCGATCGATACCATACTTCATGATGACCATCCACATAAAACTCATGAGCACATCGCTAAACCGGTATGCTTTGATGACGCGGGTCATATCTTCGTGCCTTTTGGTGCACCATCCAATGATTGCCAGGAAAAAAATCGAATTCCGTTTTCGCCCGGTATGGACCCATGCCCATTATTATCCGATCATGGCGGAATCTGGAGATTCGATGCCAATAAACTCAATCAGCGGCAAAAGGACGGCTATCTGTATGCCACCGGTTTACGATCGGTCGTGGCGATGGAATGGAATCATCAGGAACAAAAACTTTATTGCGTGATGCATGGTCGCGATGATTTACTCCGACTATGGCCCGATAAATTCGATCCATGGCAGAGCGCCGTATTCCCCAGCGAAGAATTTTTACGCATCGACGAAGGTAGTCACAGTGGTTGGCCATATTGTTATTACGATCAAATTGCAAAGAAGAAAGTATTAAATCCGGAATATGGTGGTGATGGAAAAATCATAGGGCGATGCGATACATTTAATATGCCGGTTATAGGATTTCCGGCGCATTGGGCACCTAATGATTTATTCTTCTATGAAGGCAATCAATTTCCTGATCATTATAAACATGGTGCTTTTATTGCTTTCCATGGAAGTACGAATCGGGCTCCATATCCCCAGGCAGGATATTTCATTGGATTTGTTCCCTTTGAAAATGGTAAGTTATCTGACAAGTACGAAGTATTTGCAGATGGTTTTGCGCGCGTAGATCCCATCGTCAATGTAAGTGACGCAGTCTATCGACCCATGGGCATTGCCATGGGACCAGATGGATCCATATATTTTGCAGATACCGAACATGGCAGGATATGGCGCGTAAAATTTACGGGTGATAAAACTAAGTTTGGCAGCGCAGAATTAGCATCGATGGAGAAAAGAAAACAAGCATCCAATATTCGGGATCCGGATCGCATCCTGGATAACCTGGACAAAGGAAAAAAATCAGATGGTGAAAATGAATACTTTGTGTATTGCGCCGGATGTCATCAAAAAAATGGATTGGGTGCTTCGGGTAGATTTCCCCCGTTAGCCTCAGAATGGGTCAAAGGAGATAAATCAAAACTTATCCATGTAATCCTTCATGGTCTCGAAGGTCAGATCAATGTCAATGAACAACCCTGGACCGGCACGATGCCAAAACATGATTTTTTAAGCGACGAAAAAATATCAACGATATTAACGTATGTAAGAAAAAATTTTGGCAATAACGAAAGTGAAGTGACGGTTGAGGATGTGAAGAAAATGCGATGAGGATCTGATTGAAGAATCGTACTCTATAATATATTCTTTTGTAGCGAAAATCGGGAAATTTAAAGGTGTTATGTTTTTGCGAATTATCCAGGCTAGTCCAAAATATTAAATTTAATAACTCATTCCCAGTCTCAATAGTCCATTTTGAATATCTTCATTGCTCATAAACAAATTCCATAATAATCCAGAGCGATAATTCTCTATCATGACAGGTATCGGTAGTTGATCAATGGCCAGATACCTTGGAAGCGTCCACCCGGTACCCGGATTGAATACATCGTATGGACCGTATGCTCCGACCAGTTTATTATTTTTATCATTGTATACATATTTTAAAAACTTATAGCTTTCGGCTGGAGTATACGGAAATGAAGCCAAAGCAGCAGTCGGTGATATTTCTCCATTATCTTCCTCCGGAGAATGCGTGGCATAACCACCCAGGGAATAACTGGATGTCAGCCCCCAGCAAGAATCAGAATAGCCATTGAAATGCTTTGGATTGTCCATACAATAACGGTAATGAATCATTGCATGGTTTTGATTGACTTTCCAATAGTCAGCGTATCGATCTTTTAAATGTCTTGGATCAAGACCTAAATAAGAATACTGTGCCCAAAATAATGGTCCGACAGCATTATTATTATTGTCATAATGATCGAGGATCGTAGGCAAATCATACATGACCCGATCGGTTACGATTTTACCCGATTTCATAAAACCTTCATAAAATACAGATGTATCGATTGGATGAGTAGGAGAAGATGCTGCTAAAATATACGGTATCAGGCATTCATTATATCCGCGAATTGCAAAATTCATTTTCCATCCGTAATGGGGGGACCAATGCCAATACAGTACATTTTTCCAATGTGTATAAAATGACCAATCCACATCTCGCCAAAGCTGATCTATTTTTTGTGCCAGGTTTATTTCATCCTGATTACCGTCTTTAAAGAATTGTTTTGCGCACAATAAGCCCTGGGTCAGGTAAGCTGTCTCTACAATATCACCACCATCATCGTATTTACTAAATGGTTTTACACTGCCATCAGGTAACCACCAATGCGGAAATGCTCCATGAAACCGATCCGCACGGATCAACCAGTCAACCAGGTGATTCAATCTTTCATATCCTTGCGATCTGGAAATAAAATGACGATGAATAGCCACTAGAGTAGCCATCACTGCGAATCCTGTACCACCACTGGTCACGATGCTGCTATCTCCCCATTCATAGATCTGGTCCAAATGGATTCTTTCTCTTGCTGCAGTGGATACTGTATCGGAACCTAGCCAGTAATAATTAAAGCATTGACGCTGTATCGAGTCTAATAATAAAGAATCAGAATCGGTAGCATGATTTTGGTTATAGGTTTTCAAAGGTTTGGGGTTAGATTGACAAAAACCAAAAAAAATTGATAAATAGATAATAAGTATTTTCATTTTATTCAAAGTTAAGGCCCCAAAATCAGTTAAGTTAACAGAATATCTCCTATCTGCAATTCATATTTAATTCCATTCTTTCATATTGCGAAAATCATTTAATCATTAAGTTTTGAATTATGACTTGAAATGATATTAATTTCTGACTCATTTTTAGAAATTAAAGTTAAAACCTTCTAATCTTATATACATGACTTTGGTTTTGTAATAAATACGTTCCGGGAACCAAATTGTGTAAGGATATCTGATCTCCGTTTCCTGTAAAAATTAAATTTCCCATTAAATCGAAAAGAGAATACTGAATCGGTTGAGAAAAATGAAGGATGTCCGCAGTAGGATTAGGAAAGATATTAAACCGAGCTGGAACCGAAAGATCGATCGGGGTCGTAGAATCGTATTCATAAGCACCCACATCTACCCGGTCATCCGATGTTCTAGGTTTTACAAAACAAGTATCATAATATATCCGGGTTGAAATGAGTTCATAAGCCAACACTTTTTTTGAAATAAATACTCCCCGATTAATGGCAATACTATTTTGATTTAAAAAGTATTCTCGCCTGGCACTATTTTTAAATTTAAAATCAGCGACATCGATCGATGATAAATTGTTTGTGGTATCCAGATACTTACTATGACCATACGAATATGGGTAACTGCCAATGCCAGCCAGAATATTGTTTTTCATATACAGAGTATCGATGCCATCCTGAATCTGGACAAAATTCCCTATATTTTTTTTATTGATGAATGTATTATTAACGATGTACAGCGAGTTGGAGGAAGTATTACTCAATCCCTCGAGTCCATAGCCGAGCAGATTATTGTTAGCCGAATGGATTCCTTGTTCGATGATATTGCCCATAATAATCGTAGTGCCCCCATTGGGAAGATCTATGGTGCGGCTATCTACTGTATTTTCATTAGAAATATGATTGTATAATATGATGTTTACATTAGCCCTGCTTTTTAATTCATGACCTTCGGCGATGGCATCTCTTGAATAATTATACCGAATTATCAGAGTATCGATATGATTGATGTATACATTGTGTTGGTAGCCCGGATTGTCGGCACTTCCGTTATCAGAAAACTCGGAAGACTCGATCCGCGTGGTACAATTCGGAATATTTCCAGTCAGGATGCCCATTTCATTATTGGTAAACTTACAATGCACAATGGTAAGATCAGCACCTTCCTGTCGTATACCGGCACCATTGTGGTCGACCACTTTGGCATTGCTAAACTCAATATTTTCTATTGTAATGTTTTTACCCTGGGTGACAAAAATGCCTTTTCCATTTGACAAATCCGTGGCAATCATGCTCCCGGCTTCGAGCCTGGGTCTACCATTTATACCGATGATGTGAAGGTTTGATTTAGTCCATTGTACCTGTCGATCATTTTTGTAGACAGCATTGTTGATTTTTATAGTATCACCATCCTTTACAAGATTGCTTACCTCGCTGCAATAATTGTATGCCCGGCCAGGTCCTACATTCCAAACAGTAGCTTTTGTGCTAACTGCATAACCTGATATTAC